>CANHWS010000104.1 GCA_947464365.1 Cytophagaceae bacterium
ACTGAAATAATAGACAATTGGATTCAAGTTTGAGAAAGTAGCCTTACCATCACTACCTGTTGTTTTGGATGCGATGGGATTGGTTTGGTTGGTGTAGTCTGTTAGACTGTTGTAGAGTGTCACAGAGGTGTTACTACTGCTACTACCCGAGTTGTCAATAACTGAAACGACTAAAGAGGTCGTTGGTGTAGGTGTTGGTGTAGGATTGTTTCCTGAGTTATTACTTCCGCTGTCACTTTTGCTACAGGAGGAGACAACAATGGAGAAAATGAATGCGACCACTAGTAGGCGCAACGTGAAGTGGGCGAAGGCCCAAATTGGTTGGTTTTTCATGATGAGTAGGATAAACCAAAAAGCTGAAAAATAAATATCATAGATCCAATTGCCGAAAATGCCACTTTCGTTAGTTAAAATCTATAGTTTGGTCGATTAAATAGAGATTGGCTATACCCCCCCAACCAAAACGCCCCAAACCAAGGGCTTGGGGCGTTTTCACAATTCATACACCTAAAAAACTAAACCTCAACGGCGACCCATACACACCATACGCATGGGCCTTTCCGCCAATATTTTAATCCCAGCTGGCAACGAGGTCTCGTTTCGCTGGTTGATCATCGAGTAATGTGCGTAGGGGGCTCTCCAAATCCGTGGCCTTTTCGCCATGTTGGCTGATGTCTAGGCCGAGCTCCTCTAGGTCCTCATCCACCCGTAGCGGAATAAAGAAGTCAACCACTTTGTACAGGATAAATGAGCCTCCAAAGGTGAAAGCACTCACAACCACCAAGGCCAATAGGTGCATCCCGAACAATTTGGTTCCACCAAACAAAAGGCCATCGCCCCCTGCTGCATTGACCGTGGTGGTTGCAAAGACACCCGTCAAAATCATCCCGACAATGCCGCCTAGACCATGACAAGGAAATACATCGAGGGTGTCGTCTAGGGTGGATTTTGTCTTGAGGTGGACCGCATAGTTGCTGATCATGGCCGCCACTGCACCGATGAAGACGCTATGCCCTACGGTGACGTAGCCTGCAGCTGGGGTGATTGCGACTAGCCCTACCACAGCCCCAATACATGCTCCCATGGCAGAAGGCTTTTTGCCATTGATGCCGTCGAGGAAGATCCAGGCCAACATAGCCGCCGCAGAAGCAGAGTTTGTGTTCAGAAAAGCCTGAGCGGCCAAGGCATTGGCACCAAGGCTAGAGCCAGCATTGAACCCAAACCAGCCGAACCATAACATGCCTGTACCGAGTAAAACAAACGGGATGTTGCTAGGCTCATGCGTATCGCCATGGCCTTTACGTTTGCCAAGGATGATAGCACCAGCCAAAGCTGCAAACCCTGCTGAGATATGCACCACGGTGCCACCTGCAAAGTCCAATACGCCCCAGTTGCGTAGGAATCCGTTTGGGTGCCAAGTCCAGTGGGCCAAGGGGCAATAGATCAGGACCGTGAACAAGACGATAAACAACAAGAATGCCGAAAACCGGATGCGCTCAGCAAAGGCCCCTGTGATCAGGGCTGGGGTGATGATTGCGAACTTGAGTTGGAAAATGGCAAATAGTATCAGCGGAATGGTAGGGGCCAAGGCAGCATGCGTAGCACCACCCACATGATTAAAGAAGAAGAAAGTGGATGGATCGCCAATCAGGCCCATTTTGTCACCCCCGAGGCTATCCCCGAAGGCAAGGCTGAACCCAACCAAGATCCAGATCAGGCTCACGAGCCCCATGGCGATAAAGCTCTGCAACATGGTGCTGACGATGTTCTTGAACCGGACCATTCCACCATAAAAGAAGGCTAGCCCAGGGGTCATCAACAGCACTAAACAACTGGCGGCCAGCATCCAGGCCACATCACCTGTGTCAAGCGGCCCGCCTACAGAGGCAGCAAGCGGCTCCTGATGCGGCAACAACGCCCCAATGATCGCGACAGCGACCAAAATCAAGAACGGTAAGAGCCAACGTAAATTCATCCTGAACGCAATTTTGATGTAACCGTGTTAACAACACAACGAAGTTAGTACAAAATCGGCAACATTCAAGACTATACACAACAAATTTGCTATTCTGGTCTTAAAAATAGAGCAAAGTCCCAAATCCGAGTTATCCACATCCCAAATAGATCAAGGCACGGGTTGGACCAAGTATTAGCACACCAGTCAGAAAGCACAGCCCAACAGGCATACAAAAGCCGCAAACCTTAGGCTGCGGCTAATCAGATGACTGCTAAATGGTTCGGTCGTTCCTTATTGCTTCAGGAACTTGGCCCTTGTTTGGTCTGGACTAATAACGGTATACAGGCCGGCTGGCAAAGCACTAACTTGGAGTGTAACCATGGTTTGGCCAACAGGTAAGTTGACGGTCTGGACCACCTGCCCAAGGCTATTAATGATCTGGTACTGGGCATCTGCCTTGGTTAACTGGCGCGGCCTAATCGTCAGTGACTGGCTGGCAGGGTTAGGACAAAGGGCAAAGCTGGCTTTTTGGTCCGCACGTTGGTCAAACAAACCAAGTGGACCAGATGGGCTTACGACAAGCGAAAACCGTGTGCCATAGGTACCCGCAGCAGCAAGATTAAATACATAGTTAGTGGTATCCCCTACCCGCCGATAGGTATTGCTGTTAGCGTCAAGCAAATAGACGGCCCAACTGGCATTGGTGATAGTGGTGTAGTTCTCGAACGTGATACGATACTGGCCAGCAGTAGGCACATTGACCGACAAGGGATAGCTAGTCATAACGGTCGGGAATGGCTCGGCCAAGATGGACATAGCCCTTGTACCACTCGTGAAGGACAGGTTTACACTCCCTGCATTGAAGAGCTTGGTTGCCTCTAGCCGAGGGTCAAACCCAGTGGTGGCAGTAGCGTCCCACCGGATGGCAATTTGGTCCGAATTACTAGTTACGCCGATGAGGTTTACCTTCAGGACGTCGTTGACTAGAGGATTAACTGCAGGATTGATCACTACACCTTGCATACCACCAACAGGACCTGTGCCCCCTTGGTTATTGCTTAGGGTATTGGCCTCAGATGATACGGATCCGACCCCAATAGTGGTCAAAACCACAAGTGCAGCACGCAGCAAGGACTGGGAAAATACTTGGGTCAATAGTGGGTATAGATGCATCATGATTGGCTACAATGGTTGAAAACTGCTAATTGGGTTATCCGAAATGGCAACCACAATTGATGGGATTGGGAAGGTATGGATTCAGGCTATCATCGCTCAGAAGGCAAGCGAATCTAGCTGCAGTCTTGATCTAACCAAAGCTAGGAAATTCTTGCCCAGCATCCAAAGTATATACTTGTCCAGAAAAAGTAAGGATACGATAAGGTGATGGATTGTTGACCATTTGAGGCCCAATCAATGCAAAAAAACCCTAGACCAATTAGCCTAGGGTTTTTTGCAATCAAGAACGAAACCAATAAAAATCTTAGGCCAATAAAGCCACTTAGGCCCCTAGTGCGCTACCACTACTCGACGCACATCCGTCTGTTTGCCTGTCTTGATCCGAAGGACATAGACCCCGTTAGCAAGTTTGTCGGTATTGATGGCTGTGCTAAAGTTAGCCCCATTCGGCAGCTGATAGACCAGTTTGCCTTGGCTGTCATGCAGGGTGATAGCATCCGCCACTAAGCCTTCCGGCAGGTAGATAAACAACTTGGCATGGACCGGGTTCGGATATACAGCTGCCACCAATTGCTGCTTGGCTGGTGCTAGGCTAACCAAGGTTTGTGGAATTACAGGATAGTTGATCACATCCGTAGGCTCCGGAAAGGTTGTGGGCTGTGCATAATGGTAGCGTGAGGCATAGCCAACGACATTGGTGTGATTGAATGTAGCCTCACCCCATGTCATGGTGGCAGGGGCAGTGCGGGTTATGGTCTTGATTGTATGAAAGGCACTACCAACCGTATAAACCCGATCCCGCAATGGCAGGACTGCCCTTATGTTAGCATCGCCTGAAAAACCAGATGGTGGTAATGGGTCGCTATCCACAATAGAGCTATATACAACATCCTTGAGGTCAGGGGTGTAGACCCGGACAGCAGATGGGAATCCTGTGCTTGGCGAAACATTGGGCTTGAGCATCTTGATGTGGGCATCAGCAGTGGTCATGATTCGGTTGCCTGTGAACCCAACCGCTACCATGCCGGACCGAGACACTTTGAGGCCATTAGTTGCTGATAGGGCTCCTCCGCCTGACAAACGGGTGGTATTGGTGGTTTTCCAACCAGCATTTTGGTCTTGCCATCCATCGTAATGCGGATTGGCATAGGGGGTCCCTATCGATTCGTTATTGATAAACTCAGCAATGAAGGTAGCATGTTTGATGCGCATACTATCCAATGAGTATTTGCCGAGCCAAGACACATGGACGTTGCCAGTAGTACCGTTCAGGATGTTTTTGAAACCACGTGCACTACGATTAAAAGTCAGATCATTGCCCGCCCAGCTCGTATTAGTACCACTACCATGCTGACGCCCCAGTAATACCAACATACGGTTAGCATAATCAATATCAAGGACGTCTAGGTAATGGTCAGGCTGATCATCTCCGCTTTCTTTTTTGCAGCGGTCCCACATCTGGATATAGCCAGCAGTGTCAAACTTGACAACTGTTGGGTCAAACTCATGCTGTCCTTGCCAAGCAAATGCCGAAGTCAAATTGGCAGCCGACGGAGCCGCAAAGGCATAGCCCATGATGTAACCCACATACAGATCATTGGTTGTTTTGTCAAAGACGATGCTGGCCCATCCGTATGACCGTGGCTCGTCAGGATAGCGACCAGTGCGGCCTGGGCCTGCCTCGTAGGAGGAGGCAAAAGTGGGGTGGACATTGATGGTATCAACTTGGCTCAATGGTTTTGGCTCGCCAACGCCGGTGACTGGGTTAACCCATGTACGATAAAAGAAATCATCAGGATAACGGCCTGGGCGGGGATTGCCATTGGCATCTTCGCCAGCATAGGTCCAGTCAGCCAAAGAGTGAGACCTCAGGCTGCCTCTGTAGCCCATGTAGCCATTGATCATGCTATATGCAGTCGTTGGCTTAATGCTGTCCGCACCATAAGACACCGCACCTGACTGGTCCACGTGCATCAACCAGCCCGGAACCACCATCGGGCGGCCAAAGGCATCTACCTTCCGGAGGTAGGAGAATGAGTTATAAACTGGGATGTAGTGAGCGCCTTCGCCGTAGACTACTTCGCCTTTGTTATTGACATCCCATGGTTGCATTTGAGTTTGGACGTTCTCAGTACGGTAGTCATACCGGCAGCGGGCATTGACGAAAAACTTAGCAGTGGTCGGCAAGCCGTTCAGGAAGTTATTATCTAGCCGAGCGATGAAATACTCCCACTTAGGCCATGTTCTGCGGCCAGTCTGGAAGCCCGTTACGGCATAGCCTGAGTCTGCCACAAAACGATGTCCTGAGATATAGAGCTCGCCTGTTGGGTCCCCTGTCCGGACGGTGGTCCTGATCTTGGCGATAGAGCAGGCCGTCCCTTGTGGGAACTGAACTACGTTAATGATGGTGTCAAAGGTCTTGTTAACGTGCAGGATAAAGCCTGTCATGTTGAAGGCCGACTGCAACGTAGATCCATCCTGGGCCGTAGTTGGCAATATTACCCGGTTGGGATTCAGGATGGTATAGTTGCTAAGCCAGCCGAAGTCTTGTGTGCCTCCAGAAACCAAATAGGTGCTGTCATACTTGTGCCCTGGCTGGTCCAGCTGGAAAACGTCAAACAGGCTGGTGAGGCTATCACCATTGGCCACGTAGGTCAGGATGTTGTTCTGCTGGGCTTGGGCCCCTTGGTGCAGGAAACCCAAGAGTGTCAGCAGCAGGAGAGATAATCTGATCGTTCGCATAGCTAATTCCCTTTTTTGGTAAGTGATTATCCAAACTTAGCTAATCATGAAGGGCGATGTCCGAAAATGTTGCCGATATTGCACAAGTACAACGGCGAATTTGTACTTATAAACCCCTGATATTATGGTTGTTATTTGTCTGGATTGATGATGTATAAAGACCCAAACGAGCATCCTTTTTATCGTCTCTATCGGCAGCTGGACAGCACCGAGAAGAAGTTTTTTGGTCGATACATCGAACAACTCCCCGGCACAGACCAAAAACAATACTTGCTGGCCCTATCACCGCGCCGCGCTGGGGTGGCCATACCATGTAATGCCGAGAGCTACCTACTGGGGCATTTGCAACGGTTCTTGCGGTCTTTCCGTGCGGGGAGCCCGCGGGTGGAGATCATGAACCACATCACGAATGCCGAAAATTTGTTCCTACGTCGGTTGCCTCACCTCGCCCTAGTTGAGATTACCAAGGCTGAGGGCATCTGCCTAGCATACGAGTTCCTGGAAGAGGAATTGGTGGTCCTGAGCTGGACGCAAAAGTTAAAGGCCAACCTCCTGATGTTTGATCAGGCGGAGGCCGCCGCCCATGCCGTGATGGACAATCTGCGTAAAAGCGAAGCCCTTTATGCCCAGAACCTCGGAAGTAGCAAGATTAACTTCCTGTTCGACAATTATGACCAGCAACCAATGGCAGACTTTGTCCTAGGGCTTCAGCGGGCGCAGTTGCCATTAGCGTCTGAGACCCTGACAACGCGTGAGGCCATCATAAACCAACTGCTTTGCGGCAAAACGAGTCTTATTTTGGGCGATGCCGCCATTGCAAAGTCTTGCCTGCAGCAGGCCTGGACCTTGCTATCTACCCATCAGCTGATCAGACTTAGCAACCCTTTGTTGACACTGGAGGTGGCAGACTGGCTCTCCCAATTTGGGCTGTTGTGGGCTGAGCCAGACCTCTTGGCTGCTGTTGAGCAGGAGTTGGCCTCTACCCAGTTCCTGAGCCCTGGCAATGATGTACGTCGGCAGGCCAAGCTGGCACGTATTGGCCTATTACGCCAATACCTTGACCCTGCCAACCATAGCCCGATCGACATCAAACAAGACCTCATCGATCAAGACCCTGAGCTTTTCATCTTGCGGGCACTTGCTGATAGGTCTGACAAAGGCACCAGCCGCAACATCCGTCAGCTCAATCAGCTGCTGAGTGGTGGCAACATTGTCGGCACGGCCCTCATGCGCAAACTACTGAGGCTCGAGCTATTACTCCATGCCCGCCAAGGGGATGATATCTATTGCCGTAGCCGCCTCAAGAGTTATCAGCGGCGATATGCGGTTAACCTTAGCCACAACATAGAAGAACGGACAGAGCTAGAGGCATTCCGTCAGCATATCAATGGGCAACCAAAACCAACTTTTGTACCCACACGTTTGCACCTGCTATACTTTGGCTTTGGGCTGACACTAGCGTAAGTAAACCAAGGCAGGATCAATACCAACTAAACCAAAAATGCCGCCCGCTGCAACATGGCAACGAACGGCATTGAATTGATAATAGGTTAAACGCTATGTCCGACTAGTAGCCGAAGACTTGCTCAAGTGTTAGCTCAGTCACCTTGCCATATTGGGCTAGGGTCTTCATGTCGATCTTGCTGCGGTTGCCGACCAATATGACGGTGCGAGGTTTGCCAGCAACGTGGGCTTTCTGGAAGGCGACAAGTTGCTCCATCGTGATATTAGGCACGGCTTTGTAGGTTTCCTCGTCTGTGTTTTTGCTGAGGCCGAGGTCCTCTAGGTAGGCTTGCTGACCGAAGTAATCCTTGCGGCTCATGCGGTCGCTCTCGATGTTTTCCTTCATCGTGCGCTTGGCGAGCTCTAGGTTTTGCGGGTTCTGAGGCATGTTGTTCAGCAATTGGGTCATGCCAGCCATCGCATCAGCTAGCTTGTCGGCTTGGGTACCGATGCCAGAGAAGCTATAGTTGCTTTTGCCCTTCTTGTTGGCGAAGGCATAGTTACTGAAGGTGCTGTAAGCCAAGGCCTTGCTTTCGCGCAGTTCTTGGAACACGATGCTGCCCATGCTACCGTCAAAATAGCTATTGTATAGGCTCGCGATCGGAACTAAAGCAGGGTCGAACGTGACGTCCTTAGCGCAGAACATCATGTCAGCTTGCACCATGTCATAGTGGACGAACAGGACTTGGTTTTGATCCAGTGGCTGCTCTGGGCTTTCGACATTGGCTGGGACGGGAGCAAGGGTTGGGCCTACTTTATGCGCCGTTTTGATGACCTCAGCGATCTGGTCCAACGAACGAGGGCCATAGTAGTTAACCGCGTGCTGTAGTCCCTTGAGGCCCTTGCTCAGGCCAAGCAATTGTGCCGAAGTGATTGGGGTCAGCTCAGCTGGTTTGAGTTTGCGGGTCAAGTTGTTGATGGCACCATAACGGGCATAGTTCATCAGGGCTTGGCGCAGGATGACACCCTTGTCTAGCTTCGCATCGTTTTTGCCCTTGATGAGGTCAGACTTGAGGTTATCAAGGACTTGGTCATCAGCTTTGGCATTCTGGACCCAGTCTTCAACGAGGGCTAGGCCTTTCTCTAGGTTTTCGTCCAGACCAGATAGTTGCAGCACCGTGTTGCGTGGGGTAGCATAAAAACTAGCCGAAATGCCCAACATATAGAGCTCTTGCTTGAGGGCTGCGTTGGACTTGGTATCGGTGCCCAAGTATTGTAGGTAGTCCAGCGCTAGGGGATACTGGTTGTTGGCTTCCTCGCCCATTTTCCAGGTCAGCTCTAGGCTAAACAGCTTGTTGATATCGTTCTTCACGGCCTGAACCTTGAGACCATCTTGCAGGTCCTTATGCTGGATTTCTTTGTTGACATCCACAAAAACAGGGCTCAATGGTTTGGCCACTTGTTTGGTGATCGAGGTCACGAAGGCGCTAGACTGGTCACGATTAACTGGCACTGGGGTGATTTTAGGTTTCTCGACCTTCTGGATGTTTTTGTCCTCGCCGGCACGTTTGTAAACCACGAGGTAGTTTTTGCCGAATGTGCTGTTGGCGAACTTGATCATGTCTTCAGCAGTGATTTTGCTCATCTCGTCAATGGCCTTCACTTCGTCGATGTAGTTGCCACCGTTCACGAATGAGTTAACCAAAACAGTGGCGCGAGCGTCGTTGTCCTCTAGTTGCTGCATGCGCTCCAGCTTTTTGTTGCTGATAACCGAGGTCAGGAGTTGTTTGCTGAATCGGCCGGCTTTGATGCTATCCAATTGGCTAAGCAATAGGTCGCGCACTTGCTCAAGGCTCTGGCCTTGGCGCGGCACACCAATCATGTATTCGATGCCGTACTCTTTGAAAACCTCACCACCAGTGCTGGCAGACAAGACAAGCTGCTTGTTGTTGAGGTTAAGGTCCATAACACCGGCTTGACCGTTAGACAGCATGCCGTTCATCAACGAGACCAGCAAGGCCTCTTTGGTGCCATAACCAGGTATCCGCCAGCCGAGGAACAACATCTCTTGTTCTGGGCCATAGACGTTGAACTCCTTGACGGTCAGGGCTGGTTGTGCACCTTGGCCATAGCTCGGCAGTGGCTTGGACTTGAGTTTGCCCAGGGTCTGGTTCAGGATTTTGACGGTTTCTGTCGGGTCGAGGTCACCAGACATACATACGGCCATATTGTTAGGCACGTAGTAGGTGTCATAGAACTTTTTGATCTCGGTGATCGAAGGATTTTTGAGGTGCTCGATGGTACCGATGGTGGTCTGCGTGCCGTAGGTATGGTTCGGGAACAGGGCTTCCATCAACTTCTCGAACATTTTGTTCTGGTCGTTATCTAGTCCACGGTTTTTCTCTTCATACACGGCCTCTAGCTCGGTATGGAAAAGGCGTGGGACCAACTCTCCAAAACGCTCGGCCTCGATCTGGGCCCACTTGTTGAGGTTGTTGGACGGGATGTCGTTGACATAAACCGTCTGATCGACCCAGGTGTAGGCGTTGGTACCTTGGGCACCGATATGGGTCATGAGTTTGTCGTACTCGTTCGCGATGGCATACTTGGCCGCCTCTCCGCTGACTTTGTCAATCTGCTGATAGATGACTTTGCGTTTGGCTGGGTCCTTGGTGCCACGGTAGGTGTTGAACAAGGCCTCGATGCTATCAAGCAAGGGTTTTTCTTTGGCCCAGTCGGCAGTGCCGAGTTTGCTGGTGCCCTTAAAGACCATGTGCTCGAGGTAGTGAGCTAGGCCAGTGGCGGTGGCTGGGTCGTTTTTACTACCGGCAGCCACAGCGATATAGGTCTGGATGCGGGGCTTTTCCTTATTGACAGTCAAGTAGATCTTGAGGCCGTTCTCGAGGGTGTAGATACGGGTCTTGAGCTGGTCGCCGGTGACATATTTGTAAGTAAAACCACCCTCCTCGGCTGATTTTTCCTCATAAGCCACTGCCGCCTCTTCGGCGCCACCAATGGGTGATTTCTGGCAGCTGCCAAAGGCAAGTGCTGTCGTGATCATCAGGGCGCTGCCCAGTTGTCGGAACGTAAATTTCATGCTTGATCGTCTGTTTGGTGTGAGCCTCGCTTCTATGCTGGTTGGGTGCTTAATCTGTTTATGATCCGTGCT
>CANHWS010000105.1 GCA_947464365.1 Cytophagaceae bacterium
ATAGTCCTTAGCTTAAGTTTCTCTTTGGGTTGGGACAATGAGACAAAGCCTAGCGTGACCTTTCGCGGACATACCAAGGGATTATTGTCCGCGGTATTCTCACCAGACGGCAGCATGGTTTTGACCTGCGCTTATGACAACACCGCTCGACTTTGGGATCTGAAGGGCAATACAATCGCAATTCTTAAAGGACATTCTGACTTTATTCCGACTGCGGTTTTTTCACCTAACGGCAAACATATATTGACAGCCTCAGTGGATGGAACAGCACGTCTATGGGACATCAAGGGCAAAACGATAACAATTCTTGCTGGGCATAAAGGTTGGATATCGACTGCTGTATTTTCTAAGAATGGTGACATGATTTTGACCGGCTCTGGCGATAAAACTGCCCGGCTTTGGGACTTGAAAGGAAGACCAAGCACTGTTTTCACAGGACATGAGGCAACGTTGTTTTCTGCTGTCTTTTCTCCAGACGGCGAGATGATTTTGACCGGCTCTGGCGATAAAACTGCCCGGCTTTGGGATCTGAAAGGAAAAACAGGCACTGTTTTCACGGGGCATGATGATAAGATTAATGGTGCTGTTTTTTCGCCGCAGGGGAATAACATATTGACATCCTCTATTGATAATACCGCTCGGCTTTGGGACTTGGAAGGAAATTGCCTTGCAATTTTTGAGGGTCATGAAGATGTGGTTATTGCTGCAAAATTTTCGCCTGATGGCAGTAAGGTTTTAACTAACTCGAAGGATGAGGAGGCGTATCTGTGGGATTTAGAAGGCAATATAATTGCCTATCTTGATCGTCATGGGGGTGAAGTTTGGTCTGCAAACTTTTCTGCTGATGGCAGCTTAGTTTTGACTGCGTCTAATGATATTACTGCCCGACTATGGGACCTAGAAGGGACAATGGTTGCCATATTTACCGGTCATGAAGATGATGTTACTTCAGGGGTTTTCTCGCAAGATGGCAGTATGGTTTTGACGGCTTCTTTGGATAAGACGGCATGTCTTTGGGAGGTACCTGTTGAATATCGGCCTAAACAAGCGTTACAAAAAAGCGAACCTATTGACCTCACCATGATTGAACGGATTGTAAAGACTATACGGAAACGCATGGGTAACCTTCTGGATTGACAGTGAGTCGTATTATGATGTGGTACCTAACCTAGTCCTTGACTTTGCCGATACCCTCATCCCCAACACCCCCTTACACATCACCTACCTGACCAGCAATTCCTTTATTGTCAAGCGTTTTCAGGATCCTACTGACACCCTAGTAAACGTCCTCGAGATTCGGTTTGTGCGTACTGCCTTGAATGGGGGTGGGAACTAGTGGGCTTGTTGTTGTAAGCACAGGATCAGGGAGGGTAGTTGTCCCTAGATGGTTTCGGGCGTATTATTGCACAGCCTATCTAGCAATCGATATGGGCTAACGGACCTTGAACTGGGATCGTTGTCTGCTTTGCAATCCCCAACTACTGACCATGAAAATTACGCATCTCTGTACCTATCCTTCTGGTGGCGCTACCATTGCTTGCCTGCGCCTTCACCAGGCCTTGCTTGGGCTTGGGCACGATAGCAGGGTAGTTTTCAGGCGGATTGGGGCTGATGCTGCCAAAGGTTATGATGCCGTCATGGTGCCAGAAACATCCAAACAGAAACTGAAAGGTAAGCTGGACCGAATCCTGATGGAGCTGCGGTTAAAGCCTTATGCATTGCCACCATTGCCTGAGGTTGCGTCCCGAAATGCGGTTTTGGCTGGTCGGCAAGCGATACATCAATACTACAGCCTTGTCGCGAGTGACTACCAACCAGAAGATCATCCTTGGGTGCGTGAGGCAGACGTGGTTCATCTGCATTGGGTTGCTGACTTTGTTGACTACAAGCGGTTCTTCGGTCAGATCAAGCAGCCAATTGTCTGGACCTTCCATGATGAAAACGCCTATACAGGTGGCTGCCACTACGCATTAGATTGCGTTCAGTTTCGGTCAGGTTGTGGTTTGTCTTGCCCTCAGCTACTTGGGGCAGCTCGGCAAGACTATGCGGCTTATGCTTGGCGCCAGAAGCAGTCGGCCTACCAACAATTGGCACCTAGCCAGCTTCATATAATCGGCATCACGGACTGGATTGCGAACAGGGCCAAGGGCTCGGCTTTGTTAGGACATGTGCCGAGCACGGTGATCCGGAACTGTATTGATCCTACTGCCTATTTGCAAATAGCACAGCCAGAGGCACGCAAGTTTTTTCCTGATATCCCTGATGGTGCTAGGGTTTTGGTTTTTATTGCCAATGAGATTGCCTCGTTTGTCAAGGGATATTCCTTGCTGTGTGCCGCACTTGCCAAGCTGAAGGACCAGCATGTTTTTCTGTTGGTTGTTGGGTCTGTGGAGGCAGATACCGTACCGCCGCCTATTCCGCATAAATTTTTGGGTTTCTTGAGCAACACGACGCTGATGAATATGGCCCTCTGTGCTGCGGACTATTTCGTGACCCCATCATTGGCTGACAACTACCCCAACGTCATCCTGGAGGCGCACCTAAGTGGCACACCGACCATAGGTTTGCCCATTGGTGGCATCCCCGAAATGATTGTGCAGGGTCAGGATGGCTATATCGCAGCCGAGGCCACAGCCACAGCCCTTGCCACTACCATTGACTATGCACTGGCCAATGGCGTTAGTTGGTCACCTACCGAAATCCGCCAGCATTGCATTGATGCCCACTTGCCTGCCAAAATTGCTGGGCAACATCTGGAGCTGTACCAGAAGCTATTGGGCTAGGCTCAGCACAATTTTTCAGAAGCGGCATCGTGCCGAAATCAGCAACCTACAAGTTTCTCAAAAACGAAAGCCACCCCGACATTGCTGCTGGGGTGGCTTGTTGGTGTGTAGCTGATGCTGCAATACCTAGGCAACTTGCCTAGTTGTTCATGCTGAAGAGGAACTCGGTATTGTTGCGGGTATTTTTGATGCGGTCCTTGAGGAACTCCATGGCCTCGACAGAGTTCATGTCGTTCATGTGTTTGCGCAGGATCCAGACACGTTGTAGCTCGTCACGCGACATCAGGAGATCCTCACGGCGTGTACCAGATGCAGGCACGTCGATGGCAGGATAAACGCGTTTGTTGGCTAGGCGACGATCGAGTTGTAGCTCCATGTTGCCAGTACCTTTGAACTCTTCGAAGATAACCTCGTCCATTTTAGAGCCCGTGTCGATAAGTGCCGTGGCGATTATGGTCAGCGAGCCGCCGTTCTCGACGTTGCGGGCAGCGCCAAAGAAGCGTTTAGGTTTGTGCAAAGCGCCAGCATCGACACCACCTGACAAGATCTTGCCAGAGGCGGGCTGGACCGTGTTGTAAGCCCTAGCTAGGCGGGTGATGGAGTCCAACAAGATGACGACATCATGCCCACACTCGACAAGGCGTTTGGCCTTTTCGAGTACGATGGTCGATACCTTGACATGGCGATCGGCTTGTTCGTCAAACGTGGAGCTGACGACTTCGCCCTTAACAGAGCGTTGCATATCGGTCACTTCCTCGGGCCGCTCGTCGATCAGGAGAACGATAAGGTAAACCTCTGGGTGGTTAACAGCGATGGCATTGGCGATCTCTTTGAGGAGGACGGTTTTACCAGTTTTGGGCTGGGCGACGATCATACCCCTTTGTCCTTTGCCGATGGGGGCGAAAAGGTCGAGGATACGTGTGCTGAGCTCGGCAGGGTCGTGGCTGAGGTTGAGGCGCTCTTGCGGGAACAGGGGCGTCAGGTACTCAAACGGGATACGGTCCCGGATTTGGTCTGGTGTGCGGCCATTGATGGTGACGGCCTCGTGCATGGCAAAATACTTTTCGCCTTCTTTTGGAGGGCGGATTTTAGCACGGACACTATCACCGGTACGCAGGCCGATGTTTTTGATCTGGGCCTGGGTCAGAAACACGTCATCAGGGCTGGCCAAATAGTTGTAGTCTGGCGAGCGTAGGAAACCAAATCCCTCGGGCATGATCTCTAATACGCCATCGTTCTCGATGATGCCATCGAAATCACGGAAATTGAAGGTAGGCCGTTGTGGTTTCTGGAACCGATCACGGTTTTCGCGGTCGGGCCTATGTTCACGTGGTTCGCGGTCGTTTCGATCATTACGTTCGCCACGGGCTTCGCGGGCCTCTCTTGCTTCGCGTTGTTGACGCTCGAACCTGTTTTCGCGCGGGGTGAAGGTTGGTTGGGTACTGGTAGTGGTTTCCGATCCTGTAGCAGATCCTTCAGCGGCCTCTGTGGACTTAGTTACGGATTGGTCACTGCCAGATACTGCGTCCTGACGAGCAGGGCGGTCTTGCCGATTGAAGCGATCCTGACGGTCGTTGCCGTTGCGGTCACGCCGATCGAAGCGGTCGTTCCGGTCCTGCCGATCTGGCCTAGGCGTATTGTCTGTGCCGTTTGTTGGGGCTGCGTCAGTACGTTCTGGGCGGTCGTTTCCGTTGCGGTCGCGCCGATCAAAGCGGTCGTTTCGGTCGTTGTTGCGGTCGTTTCGGTCAAACCGATTGTTCCTATTGGTCCGGATGTTGTCCTCGTTGGGGTGGTTGCTCCGACCTTTTCCGATAACTGGAATCGCGATCTGGGCGCCAGAGGCAGAGGTGATGTAGTCAACCTGTGCTGGTGCATTCTCCGTTTCTTTCAGGAATGCCTCGACATTGGCGTCGGCGACATTACCAGCAGCTTCGGACAGAACCTTGCTGCCTCGGCTGGTATCGGTACCGTCTTCTGAGATAGTTTGGCCCTGTGGGCTTGCGGCTTTTGGCTGATCTTGATCGGGCAGAATAGGGCTACCATCTCGTCTGATGCGCTGGCGACGCCGAGGTTCGGCATTGTCACTATTGTCATCACCGGACTGGTTGTTGGGCTGGGCGGCTTGCTCTGCCTGCGGGGCTGGCGGAGCTGGGCTAGGCTCAGGTGCAGGTTGGGATGGGGCTGGCGGCCGGACGATCCGGATTTGTTGGATCACGGGTGGGGCTTCGCCAAGGATGGCTGCGATGAGCACATCTTTGGGCATCTTGGCCGCTCCGGTGATGTTTTGTTGCTCGGCAAGCTCGCGCAACTCGTTTACTTTGAGGGTCTTAAGTTCTTTGAAGCTGGGCATACATTGCTTTGGGCTACGCTTGTCTCAACATTGGTTGTGGGGCCTTCGGAGGGGCGCCTATGCCATTGGTGGAGCTCAGTAGCTGGGTATGTTGAGGGTGCTTTGGGGTCGTGCCATGCGTGTTGTTGCTTGTCGTCTGGCCACAAGGGCACTCCCGTATTTTGCATTATGGAAGTTGCCAAAAAAGGTGACCAAAACGTCAATCCAGAATCAAGACCAAAGTCCTGTATGGATGGCGGGCACGATGTGCTTGTCTTGGGGTTGTAATGGATGCGAAAGAGCAGTGTTGCGGCTATATCAGGTAGTGGATACCGTAGGGATATGCCAGGCCCAATGCGTACTCTCGGGGTGTTGGTTGCGGGGGGATTGACGCTCGAATTGCGCCAAGGACTACTGCCATTGATACGAACAGGCCATGTAGTACGTGCAAAGATAACCCCAGAACACATACAGGGCAAGAATATTTCTGGAGCGGATGGGGGCAGCCGATCCACCTCTGGCATTGAGGCTGAGGGGTAGTACATGGACCTTGGCTAGTGGGTAAGGCCACGCCTAGTAGATGATGTTGCCGTGGTGGGGAGGAATGGGCTGGGTGTGGATCTTGGGCAAAGGCGATGGTCTAGGCCTTGGTGAGCCATACCATCAGCAAGCAGGCATGAAGGCCATGCTTGTGATACAGGTCGTTTTTTTTACGTGCATTGTTGGCAACACTCGAAACGGTAATTCAATAGTATCGATGATCATGTATCTGATCAGTTTGTCATAATCTGAAATAGAGCCTTTGTAATTAGATTTAGTTCAGCAATGTGTGTTGGGATCGCAACTGATGAGCAATGATAACTCTTGTTTTAGATAGGTTCATTTTGCGTATCAGTTGATGTGCTGGCGCTGATTTATGAAATTTGATAAGTTTAATCAAACAGAAATTATTTCGGCAAAAATTAGCATTGAATTACGCCAAGATAAGTTTGATCTAAAGACTTGAAAATTGGCTTACTACCAATCGCTTCACCCAAAGCCATAACCTTGTCATGCGTATATTTACTGCTAGATTGTTTCAGAATCACTATATTAGCCTCTGTATAGGTCATGTTGTTTGGCCTTCAGGACCACCACACCTCATGAAAGATCTCGTCAAGACCAATTCCGACACCTTAGATGCCCAACCCGTAGCCGTGGTTGACACCAACCGCCGCCAGTTCCTCGACGCAGCCTGCAAGGTTTGTGGCATGTTTGCGATCGGGTCGGTGGCAACGGTGTTGGCGGCTTGTGCGGGCACCAAAACCTATAAAGGAACGGTGGTAAACAAACAGATCATGGTGCCGCTATCGGCTTGGCCTACTAAGGACGGGGCACCAACAAATTTGATGCTGACCTCGGTGTCGGAGTTGCCACACAATATTGCCTTGTTTCGGCAGAAGGATGACACGTATTATGGCCTGTATATGCAGTGCACCCATTACGACTATAGCCTAGACTTAAATAAGGAGGAAGGTTTCCGCTGCAATGAGCATGGCAGTATGTTCGACCAAGAGGGTAAAGTGATCAAAGGCCCTGCAGCACAGTCAATGCGTCGTTTTGTGGTAACCCAGCAGGACAAGAACTTAGTGGTGCAGCTGTCTTAATTGTAATTGGGCGTGGCCAACTCCACTCTACCATCAAAATAGGTTTTGAGCGTATAATCCCACGGGTCTACATCGCTAATGGGTGGAACGGCGGACCAATAGCCTACGCCAATGGGCATTACATCGGCACGGCAAGTGGTCAGGAAACGATCATAATAACCCTTACCATAGCCCACACGGTTTCCGTTAATATCCACTACCAAGGTTGGCGCTATCACCACATCGATTGTCGTTGGGTCTGTCTGCTGATAGTCCGCAGGTTGGGGTACTCGAAATGGCCCTATGGTCAAGTTGCCGTTTAGCGGGTCGTAGTTGGCAGCGGTCATGTCGGGGTTGCCCCGCTCGAGGTAGGGCACACAGAACTGCCAGCTTGGGTGGTTCGCTTTTACTTGCTGCGCCCAAGGTATCAGATCCAGCTCCTGACTGTTAGGTATCGGTAGGTAGATCATAACCATGAGCGATGACCTACTCCCAAATTGATCCTCCATGTATTGGGTTAGGGCAGTCCATACCCGCTCGGTAGCCTTAGCCTGATCGGCTGGGGTGAGGGCGGCACGTTGGGCCAGAGCAAGGGCACGGTATTGTTGTTTGGTAAGTGGGCTATTCATCTGGTAGCTATCAGCAGGGGGGGTAGATCAGTCAGATCATCAGCCAAGAAAAGCAAAAACCCTAGCACTTTGGATGTTGCTAGGGTTTTTGTGTTGTAAGCTAATGGCAATTTAGGTGTTAAACCTCATCTTCCTCGCGGAGCCATTTAGGGCGGTTGTCAAACGTGGCCGAAAGGTCATCGTCCGAAGCACCTGGTTTGTTGCCAGTAGCTGGTGTGGACTTAGATTTGGCACCAGGCTCGACGGCGATGCCAGGAAGCAAAGCTTGTCCGTCCGCATCTAGGGTTGGTGGTGTGTTTACAGGGGCCTCAGCAACTGCGCCCGATGTAATAGTTGGCGCTATTGGGGCGGCAGGTGGCGTGTTGTCAACAGGTGCGGGAGGCACAACTGGTGGCGTCGGCAGGGCATTGAGGGCATCGGTGATGGCGGCCAAGGTGACATCAGCAGCCAATGGTGGCGGGATGACGGCACTAGGGTCCGGCCGATTGGTATAAGCCTCGTAGGTGGTCTCTTGCTCAAACGGGCGTACACCAATTAGGCGGGTAAGGTCTTGTTGGAACAGGATTTCTTTGTCCAGCAGCTCTTTGGCCAGGATCTCAAGCTCGGCACGTTTGTCGGTCAGGAGGTCCCTAGTACGTTTGTAGGCAATCTCGACAATGAGGCGGACCTCTTCGTCAATTGTTTGGGCGGTGGCTTCCGAATATGGCTTGTTGAAGCTGTACTCGCTGCTTTTGCTGTCGTAAAAGCTGATGTTGCCGATCCGCTTGTTCATGCCATAGATCGTGACCATGCCATAAGCCATCTTGGTGATGCGCTCAAGGTCACTAAGGGCACCGGTGCTGATGCGGCCAAAAACGAGGTCTTCGGCAGCACGACCACCAAGGGCCATACACATTTCGTCTAGTAGCTGCTCGGTAGTGTACAGGAACTGCTCCTTAGGCAAGTATTGGGCATAGCCAAGGGCAGCAACTCCACGTGGGACGATAGAGACTTTAACCAACGGGTCAGCATGCTCTAGGAACCAGCCAGCGACGGCATGGCCAGCCTCGTGGTAGGCAACGATCTTTTTCTCTTCGGGGGATATGAGTTTGTTTTTCTTTTCAAGGCCACCAATGACACGGTCAATCGCATCTTGGAAGTCTTGCATGCCGATGGCGTCTTTGTTGCGGCGGGCAGCGATCAGGGCAGCCTCGTTACATACATTGGCAATCTCAGCACCAGCGAAACCTGGTGTTTGGGCTGCAATCTTCTTGGCATCGACACTATCGTCGAGCTTGAGGTTGGTCATGTGGACCTTGAAGATGGCCTCACGCCCAACGATATCTGGTTTGTCGATTGAGATCTGGCGGTCAAAACGACCTGGGCGCAATAGGGCACTATCCAGCACGTCAGGGCGGTTGGTAGCAGCCATGATGATGACACCAGAGTCGGTGGCAAAACCATCCATTTCCACAAGGAGGGAGTTGAGGGTATTCTCGCGCTCGTCGTTTGAGCCTGGCATTTGCCCTTTGCCACGGCTACGGCCTACGGCATCGATCTCGTCAATAAAGACGATACAAGGGGCTTTCTCTTTTGCTTGTTTGAAGAGGTCACGGACACGGGCAGCACCCACACCGACGAACATCTCGACAAAGTCAGAGCCACTGAGGCTGAAGAACGGTACACCTGCCTCGCCAGCAACGGCTTTGGCCAACAAGGTTTTACCAGTCCCCGGAGGGCCTACTAGCAGGACACCTTTCGGGATCTTGCCACCTAGGCGGGTGAACTTGCCTGCGTTCTTGAGGAACTCGACCACTTCCTGAATTTCTTCTTTGGCTTCTTCGAGACCTGCGACGTCACTAAAGGTGATCTTGACTTTGTTGTCAGCATCAAAGAGGGCAGCGCGGCTTTTGCCAATGTTAAAGATCTGACCACCGGGGGCGCCACCTGTCATACGGCGGAACAACAGCACAATCAGGAACATCACACCGACCATGACCACCAGCTGGATCAGGAAACCAGAGATGTTTTCTCGGTTGTCGGGGTGGAGCTCAAGCCGGTCTGCTTTATCCGAAAACTTTTTGTTGATTTCCTTAAGGTCGTTCTCGAACCCTTCGATGCTGTTGATCGGCATCTTGTAGTGTGGGCCAGCCACACCAGGGTTCATGATGCCGTTGGACTTGAGGTCCTGGGCATAACGCTCGTTTTTGAGGGCAGCCTCTTTGAGGGTGATCTCGACCTGATAATCGCTCCGGATGAGGGTTAGCTTCTTGATGTCATGGGCAAGGGCCATCTCTTCGAAGGTGCCATAGGTGACCTCTTTAGGGCTGCCATTGCGCAACAGGAAGGTGAACAAGAAGACCAAGAATAGGGCACCCGAGATGATCCAGACGCTATATCCTGGTTTGGGCACTTGTGGTTTGGGTACTTGGCGCCTAGGGTTTGGCTTCGGTGGCAACACGGGTCCCTTGGCAGGTTGCGGCGGGGGCGTTACATTGTTAGGTTGACTCATAAAGTGGTTTATCAGAGCGCAAATGGCAAGTGTGGAGTGACTTGAACGGTTGGTTTGGTAGGTCAGATGGCTAGTTGATCATCAATTGACGTCAGCCGATCCTCTTGTCATCCACAGGACTAAAAGTGGTTTGCTGCAATAACTAGGCTAGAGGGTGATAAGTTGTCATATTATCAGGCTCTGGTGGTCAGCGGCCTAAAATTAGTGATGATCGAGCAAAAAACGAGGCAGAATGGTGTGGTGAACTGGCAGGGTGGCCTTGGCAATGCCTAAAGATCAGCTATATGGTTGATGTCGGCATCGCCCCAGAGGTCCTCAAGGCCATAGTGTTGGCGTTTTTCCTTCTTGAAGACGTGTGCCACGATGTCGGCATAATCCAGCAAGATCCACTCTCGGTTGGCTTTACCCTCCCGACGCCAGACGTTGAGCTGGGTGCCTTTATAGACTTCGTCCTCGATGGAGTTGGTGATGGCATCGACTTGGGTATCACTACTGCCGCTACAGATGACCATAAAATCTGCAAAGGAGTTCTGGATGGTGCGGAGGTCAATGACGGCAATGTCAGTGGCTTTTTTCTCTTGCATCCCCCTCA
>CANHWS010000106.1 GCA_947464365.1 Cytophagaceae bacterium
AAGGTCAGTATCCTTTTGCCAAATTAAAGCCTTGGTCCAAAAATCAGGATCATTAAGGTTATATCCAATATATTTTAGGCGGTAACTGTCCGGTTTATATCGTTCCGGATGATCAATATAATATTCATTAATGGGAACCAATGAACCGCCAAAAGGTTCATTAAGTTTGTTGGTATCAACTTGACGACATTTATATTTAAATTGATTAAAGAATAAGTCATATAAATAAACAGTAGGATATTGCAAATCAGAACTACAATTTACAATTACATCTGGCAACACAAAAATTGACCAAATTTCATTTTTGTCATAGCGATAACCAACTAAACTTGTCATCAAATACACTCTGCTACTATCCGTATCGCACATCCTATTGTCAGCTAAAGGTAAATTTAATGGCTTTCTATAATAGGCATTAGGACTCCTATAAGCAACCCAAAAAACTACTTTAAGGCTATCAGGACTGTAAAAAGCATAAGGTGTAAAAAAATTATAGTCAGATGATGATATGTCATAAAAGCTGCTATCCACATTAAAAATACTATAGCCCTTTCTCATCCAACTCGCCATTGTGAAGTTAACAAATCTTCTATCTCTGATGGAAGGTTCACAATCTTTTAGGTTAGAAAGCGCATGAGTTTTAATTCGACTATAACGTTTCCTGTAATACCAACCACATGACGACACTGATAGTGTCACCAAAAGCATTATGAGGGCGAAGATTAGTTTACGGCTCGGTGGTTGCATGGGGTGTTGGGGTCTATCTAGCTTGGAGGATACCCTACCATCGGCAAGATAAGATAGACAACAGAAAAATGCTATAACAAAGAGATTTACTTACTCCAAAAAGGTTCCGAGTTGCTCCACCAGTGCAAAAACCATGGTGCATGGGTTTTGATTGGCTGGTTTGGGGCGGTGATCATGCCTTCTTAGTAACGCCTTAGCACGTGTGATTGCTGCTTCCTCACTACCACCATTAGCTAGGATTAATGAACGTAAATCAGTACGACTTTTGTTGTATGGTTCCTTTGAACCTAAGAACCCACTAAGGGAGGTTGCGTACCGTTCCCGATTAGTCGGCAGGTTTATATCAGTAAAGTGTAGTAAATATCATAGCTCAAAAGAAGGATTTGACCAAGCCATTTCAACAGTGAGTCCTGCAATAGTTGGGGGCTGCAAGATGTAATCATTAAAGGTTTCGTCACTGGTTTTATCCTTATCACAAACAATCCAGATATGGTCCCATGTAATGAATCTGTAGGATGGATTATTTTCTATTACCCGCTTGCACTTAATTAATGCCCCATGTATACCTTGACCAAAACCTACAATTTTAACTTCCACAAGGTCCTTGTTAATTAGGTTCTTAATTTCATTAAAATAATTTGGTTCAGTCTCAAATCCTTCACACCCAATAAAGATATTGGTTTTGGGCTGCTTGATTGCAGTCTTCCTTCCACGAATTCTTATAGACTCTTTGGTCATTGCAATGTAGTATTTAGGCAGCAGAAACAGATTGATTTGTCACAAATAAACTATCCAACCTTTGCGGAATTGCACCGTATCTGCCACCAAGATAATCTTTTGCATATCCACCTTCTGGCTCTACCTTGATGATAAACTCTGCCAATGAATATAGCAGACTAGAATTGTTTGGCCCTTTGTCAACAAAATAGATCTGGTCCTTGCGCAACTGTGCACGGTCTAGGATGTTATCGTCATGTGTGGTAAAGATAATCTGCGCGCCTTTCCGATTTTGGTCCTCGGAGTTATACATGCCCAGGATTGCGAGTGTAATAAGTGGGTGAAAACTAGCCTCAAGCTCATCGACGATTAGGGTTGAACCATGGTCAATCGTAAACAAAATGGCACCGATGATCTTAAAGAGCTTCTGAGTACCGTCAGATTCATCATCGATTGACAACCGATGATAACTTTCCGTGTTACCGTTAGTAAAACGATGCATAAAATACACCTTGACGTTATCCAGGTAAGAATCTAGGACAATATCTTCTGGATTGGAGGCTACATTCTGACCATAATTTTCAAGCTCAATATCAACAATTGAGGCATCGAACACCTGAAGAATATTTACTACCCTTTCCTTAATATTCTTGCCAATCCCCATATAATTAACCGTTGGGAACTGACCGTGCTCAATAAACATACCATGAACAAAGAGGTTGACACTAATCAGATAAACCATTTTGGTTGCCAGAGTACCTCCAAATTGCTGTACCGTTGTCAAAAAAAGGCTATTCATCTTAGTCCGTACTTCTAGGCCGTTACCCTCAGGGAAATGGTCATGATCAATCCGGAATACTTGTCTTTTTCGATCAAACAACTCTACTTCCACATCATCTTCTGCTCGGGTAACGTGGAGCCATTCTGATACCACCTCAGATTTAGTCACTTGGAAACCATACCTAATGATATCGGCACCAGCACTCAAGATCATCTCAAAATAACTTGGCTCCGCCTTGGTTTCAGAAGCGAATAGAAAAGGTTCTACTGGCAATTTGTCTTGAATATTGTATTTAGAAGACTGCAAAACCATGGTTCGCATTTCGCCCATGGCTCTGATCAAATTGCTTTTGCCGCCAGCATTCGGGCCAAAGATCGCTGCAGATTTCAACAATCGCATTCCAGCAACTTCAGCAACGTTTTCAGGATAACGTGACTCATCGCTTGCAATTAAGCTGAGTGTTTGCTTTTCCTTGAATGACCTATAATTGCCGACGGTAAACTCGATTATCATACTCTCATTGATTTTGATTGGCCTAAAGCTGATTTACCCCTACACTACTTCCCCAAATACTTATCCAGCGGCTGCTTTTTGTATTGCCCGTCGTTGATATAGGACAAGACCTTCTGGTAGTCTTGGGCGTTAAAGTAACCCGGGATGGGCATGATGAGCTCCAGCTTTTCGTTTAGGTAGGCGACTGTGGGATAGCCCATTTGGCCTTTCAGGAGGTTAACGGCAAGATCATGCACCTCTTTGCCCTTGTTGTACTTATAGACCTTGTTGTTGAAGATGATATTCTCGGTGCCTTCAGCGTTGAACTTGACGGCATAGAAGTTTTTGTTAACATACTCGGCCACCTCAGGGTTGGCAAAGGTGGTTTTGTCCATCTTTTTGCACCAGCCACACCAGTCGGTATAGACATCGACCAAGATTTTGCGTGGGTTGGTTTTGTTGCGTTTGGCAGCCTCCTCTATCGTGAGCCACTCGATGGTAGCGGCTTGTGGTTTGATAACCTTAGGTATCGGGGAGGTAGATTTAGGCGGTGTAGGGGCATTCTTGCCAACTACTGCCATACTTTCGGTGGCAATCAGCAAGGCCGAAGCAACAGCGAAATAGCGTACAAGGTTGGTCAACGGGTTGATCAGAAGCGTCATGAGCGTGGTGCAGTGGTTGGATATGCAACACAAATAACGGCAAAAGGGGCGATACCGATATACCACTTATCCAGAATGGCCACCAATCAAGCAGGACTTAGGCTAGGCTGCCTTACCCCCAACACTATGACGGATGCTGCGGCTGAGCTCAAAGATATAGGCCCAAGTCCGGCGGATGAGCTTGATGCGGGTGCGGAAACTGCCACCCCCTTTAGCCTCACCATGCATCCGTTGGCGGAAATAGACCGGTATTTCGGCAATGGTGCCACGTTTATGAGCCCAATAGAGCGCAAAAAGATCCAACGAAAAGTCATCTGGTGCACCTTTGGCTAGGTATTGGTCAAAAAACTGACGGCTAAAAACCTTAGGCTGTGCATTAACATCATCGAGTGGAACCCCAAGTGCAAAAGAGGCCACCACCTGCATGCCGAAGGTAAAAAACTGCTCAGCCGCTGCACGGTTTCGGCGTTTGCCTTTTACAAAAAACATCGGGTTGTTGGCCTGCTGATAGACATCAAACGCTGTCAATACGTCTTGCGGATCAGTCTGCATATCGGCATGGGTCCAGGCCAATACATCTCCTTTGGCGGCACGTAAGCCCGACATAATACCATACCCATACCCTTTGTTAACTGGCACGTCATGGAGGCGAAGTCGAGGATCAGCAGCGGCAGCAAGGGTTTGGGCAAAAACCTCAGCTGAGTTGTCCTTAGAGCCATTATTGACCAAGATCACCTCCACATCCTGCCTTGTGGCCAACACCTCCGCAAACCGACTGACGATCAGTGGAACATTGCCAGCCTCGTTGTAACAAGGCACAACAATGCTGAGCAACTGAGGTGGATTGGTCTGGGACATGGGCATTTCTGGTAATGATGTTGGTAAGAGGTAATCAGATTAACCTTCCACAGTGGTCACAGGGCTGGGGCCACTGTATGGATGAAAGGATTCTTGACGGAAAAACGACTCCCAGTACATGAAGGTCCTTAGGTCATTGGGTGTCCCCCAGCAGACATACTGGTCGATCTCAAACACCTTGACGCGATAACCAGCCTCGATCACCTCATTAATGCACTCATCAACATAAAACTCATTGTTGACCCGTCGGTTTTTCTCGATCATGCGCTCGGCAGCATCCACAAACAGACTGCCATTCTTAAACCAAAAGGCTCCAACAACGGCATGGTCATGGATGGGGTCTGGGCTAATTGGCACCTTGACAGATACCTTTGTCGCCACAAGGTCCTCATCAACGGCTACCCAGCCATATTGCTGCGGTTTGGGCACAACAGTTACGTTGTTGCGAAATGTAAAGACCAGACAGTCAACATCCTTTGTGGCTTCATTAAACCGTGCTCGATCATACTGCATACCATTGTCACTAGCCCCAATCAACAGTTCTTGGTTATTGTTGATCAAGTCCTTCGCCAACAGACAGGTGCTTGCTTGCCCCTCTGTCAGTGCATCCACCGTGATGATTTCGGCCTCTGGGTAATATTGGCGCAAAGCCTGATCGATATGGTACTCAGCAATGTGGAAGGCCCGACAGATAAATATGTATTGGTCGGCCACTGGCAAACTAGCTGCCGCCTGGATTACCATCGGTTTGCCAAGAACATCGAGCAATGGCTTTGGTGTGGTATAACCCTCTTGTTGAAAACGCGAACCTTCGCCCGCCATAGGGATAAGTGCTATCATGGTCGTCTAGGCTAGGGATTGGGTTGATGGCTGTATTGAATTTGGGGCAAACTGCTTGGCATAGTCAGTAAAAATCCGCTGCCAATATTGGTACTCCTCAAAGTCCTCAGGGGTACCCCATTGGCAAAAGTGCGATACCCGATCATAGATCAAGGTCCTATGACCATCGGCTTGCATCAAGTTATAGACCAAGCTACTATAGTACTCACCATTAAGTTTGATATCCTGATCAAGCATTTGCTGATAGTATTTTTTCAGGATAGCACCAGTCCGCATATAGTAAGTGCCGCCAGACTGTGGGCTTAGGGACTTATCTGTTGTGAAGCTATACTTTTCACGGATCTCGATCATCCAGTTGTCTTGATCGACTAGGCAGCTGGCATAATAGTTATTGGGGTGGAGTAAATGTGGATGGAAACCCTTGTAACTTGGTATGCCACCATCAGCTCCACTGGTCTCCATCGTCTGCTTGAAGCCCTGATAATCCCAGCGCATGTAGAAGTCACAATAGTTGACAATGCAGGGTTTGTCATCATCAATATGGTCAAAAGCCTGAGCGACCGCCCAAACTGGCCCTTTTTTTGCACCCTCGATGCCAATTACCCTCCCGGTTGGCATCAGCTGACCCAAAACTTGCGCCATATCTGTGTCGTCCAGATGAGCCTGCCGACAGATAAACAAGAAGTCATGCTCGCCCGGGAACAAACTGATCACAAACTCAATGATACGGCGGTTGTCAAAGACCGGAATCATGGGTTTGAGGTCCTGATAACCGACAGACCGAAACCTCGACCCTTCGCCCGACATAGGGATGATAATTTGCATATTGCATAGCCAATGGCCTAGATTATTGACTAAGTGCCACTGGTCCTACAAAACAACACTAGCACGGGCATACCACCAACCTTTTAGACACAACTTATTCTGGCTGGCAGAGCCAAATTTTAGCCACTATATTTGTACAGCTTTAGGAAACACATTTATGAAGATCGCAAAAACGATACTCCTCTTTAATCTGGCCTTGTTAGGCACCATCGCCAGTCTTCAGGCCCAGGTAGTTGTCTCCAACTGGCCTAATGGCAAAAAAGCCGCCTTGGCCATCACTTTTGACGACAATTGCCCGGGCCAGTTTACCCATGCTAGGCCCGCCCTCGATACTCGAGGCTATAAAGGCACCTTTTTCGTAATCACTGGGGGTAGCCAATGTGGCCTGCGCAACTGGGATACATTACGTTCGGTTGCGTCTGCTGGGCACGAAATCGGTAGTCACTCCGTTACCCATCCACAGCTCCAGACCCTTGACACTGCCCGTATTGGTGCGGAGTTGAGGGATTCTTATGTTGAGCTACAAAGTCAAATCCCAAATCTGCCTAACAAACTTACCATTGCCTGGCCCAATGGCCGAGGTGGTGGCAGCAGCCGCAAAGAGGACACCATAAGAAGAATGGCTGTCAGATACTACACAGGTGGCCGCAGTGCAAGTAGTGGACAAGGGTGGGATCAATATTGGGCATTTGCCAACCCCTTCTACAGCAATTATTACCTACAGGTCGGTACATACCTCCAAGGGCCTAACGTTACTGGGGCTGCTATGGGACAGACTGTACGTGCCTGTCTCAATGCAGGAGGCATGATGTCCTTGCTTTACCATGGAATCGAGACGGGTGGGTACAACAATATACCGAACACCTTATTTGTGGAGCACCTCGATACCCTAGGTAACCATCAGGATCTTTGGATCACGACCTTTGGGCAGATGTTGCGCTACCATAAACAAGCCCGCCAAACGACAGTCACCAACGTTACAAGTTCGAACACCTACTACGGTTTTACCCTTGCGGATACGCTCAACCCTGCAGACTATGATGAAACGCTGAGCGTCAAACTGGATTTAGCCTCAACTGGGATAGTCCAGACCGGTAATTATGATCTAGATATAGATGGCCAACGCACGGGATATCGGTATGTAGGCACCAGTGACACAATCATTTTCAATGCCAAACGCGGTCAACGCATCAATCTTAGCACCGTGGTTGGTCTAGCTAATAGCTGGAGCCCCAACTGGACCTTGAGCCCTATGCCTGCCCAAGGGAGCCTAACTTTCAGGGACAATGGAGGTCAATCTATTCCGACTGGTTCCTATACGTTACAAGATCAATTAGGCCGCACCGTGACCGAACAACAGGTCCTGCAAGCAACCAACTACCTCAGCTTAGATGTCAGTTCCTTGCCTGCTGGTCTTTACACCCTCCGGATAAAGTCCACAACAGGAATCTACTGCAACAAGGTTATTGTCAAGCAGTAGGAATAACCTCTCTAGCTAAGTTCTATGGACCTTGATCGATCGCAAGGCTCCTACTATCACCAATCGTACTACTAAAACTACAGCCTCAACTTTGGTGAGGTTACTAAATCCCTATCTTCAGTTTTGGCACAGCTATCGCCCCATATCGCTCTGATTCAGGAGCCCAACCGTAACATTTTTGTCCCACTTGAGGCCTCCTTTAACTACCCAGAGAAGATCCTCCAATTTGGTACTGGCGTACTGCTTCGTGGCCTGATTGACTTTTTTGTTGATAAGGCGAACAAACAGGGCCTTTTCGAGGGACGGATTGTGATCGTAAAATCGATGGCCAGCACCGGGGTGGACGATTTCGCCCTTCAGGGGAGCGTTTTCACCCAGCAAATTAAGGGCATAGAGCATGGCGAACTGGTTGAGCAGACCTGGATCAATAATAGCATCAGTCGGGTATTGTCTGCCCAGAGTCAATGGGCCGAAATTCTCAATCTGGCTTCAAGCCCTGACCTTTCGATAATCGTTAGCAATACCACCGAAGTTGGCATCCAATATGTGCCTGAGCTGCTGCAAGCGGGTCAGCCACCAGTATCCTTCCCGGGCAAACTATTGGCGTTTTTGTTGGCACGCTATCAAAACCAAGGCGGAACTAAAGCCCAAGGGTTCACGATCGTGCCAACGGAGTTAATCGTAGGTAATGGTACCAAACTCAAGGAAATTGTCCTGAAGCTGGCTACCCATAACAACCTTGATGCTGAGTTTTTGAATTGGGTAGCGACTGGTAATAGCTTTTGCAACTCCTTGGTGGATCGCATTGTGCCGGGCAAACCTATGTCTGATGTTGTCAAGGCGCTTGAGGTTGAGCTTGGTTATGATGACAATCTCCTGATCATGTCTGAGGTCTATCGCCTTTGGGCCATCGAGGGGGGAGCCGAAGTGCGTCAGGCTCTAGGCTTTGCTGCTGGTGATTCTGGAGTCGTGATTAGTGAAGACATCACACCCTTTAGGGAACGTAAGTTGCGATTGCTGAACGGTGTGCACACCATCTCAGTAGCCTTGGCGTACCTAGCTGGTAAGGAGACCGTGCTGGATATGATGACAGACCCCGAGCTGGCACAATTCGTTGAGCGAGTAGCGCACGAGGAGTTTGTCCCGTCTGTTCGGGTAGATCAGGCTTCGGCTACCACTTTTTCCAATGAGGTGCTAGACCGTTTCCGGAATCCGCATATCGTCCATCCACTCATTAACATAACCCTGCAATACAGCAGCAAAATGGCCATGCGTAATGTCCAGACCCTGCTTAATTATGTTGCGGATCATGAAAAGGCACCACGACTGTTTGCTCTAGGTTTTGCGGCTTACCTAGTCTTTAGCAAGGTCGAAGCAGAACGTGATGGCAACTATTTCGGTATCCGGAAACAGGCAGAATACCCGATTAAAGATGATCGTGCGGCTGTTTTGGCCAAACATTGGGCAGGATATACCAATGATGCTGCGCCAGTGGTACGAGGCCTTTTGGCTGAACAAGATATTTGGGGCCTTGACCTCAATTCGGTTGCTGACTTTGCCGACTTGGTGATTGCTGATGTCGCTTCATTGTTATCAGATGGGGCCGCAAACACCCTAAGACACGTCTTGAGCATCAAATAGTGATTAAGGCTCAAAAACCCGATTAACAAAACCGCTAAGTTCGTTACCCTAAGGGATATGGACTTAGCGGTTTGTTTTTGCGTCCAGCCGAAGCAAAGTTTGATTGATCTCTGTCGTGACCACCTGTGCCCCGGCTGCACTTAGGTGATCCACATCCGAAAATAGCTGATCTGGCATCAGTGGGGAGCCATCAAGATCAAGAAAGGGGACTTTGTGGCCGACGTTCAGGGTCTGAATGATGCTATCTGTTTTATGCCGATAGGTCGGCAACTCCAAGGCACGGTAGTGATCATGGACAGGCAAACGCACTAGTAGTAACTTTATCCCCTTGGCCTGACAGTATTGCCTAATAGCCTCTATAGCATCAAGGTTACTAGCTAGGTTACCCAAGTGCATAGCCCGATGGTGCTCCGTAATTCTCTGCTGAGCTTCCTTTTGTGTAAGGTCAATTGTTGATGCAGATGGCATCGACTGAAACCCAGCAGAAGTTAACCCCTTAGCCTCGGTGATTGAAGGGTTCAGCAACATTCGGATAGCCATACGTGAGCCATAAAGGGCCATTGCGCTTACCATTGGTAGGGACAAATAGCTAACCGATTCTGGTTTGAAGTGGTGGTAGCGAGCATAAAAGTAGGCCCTGATGGGGTCAGCCTGCTCAAGATCTTCGTAAAGGCTAAAGTAGCTAATGGGCACCACCACCCAGCGGAGTTTGGGCATCTTCGGCGCATAAACCTGAAGCAAGGCTTGGTCAAACTTGAGTGTCTGGCTGACATTGGCCAAATTGTAGGTTGGCTTTGTCATCAGTGCTGGGTTGACTCCTTTAAGTGTATGGCTACTACCTAGGACTAGTACTTCCGTCCCCTTCGCTTGAGCGGCGCCTTCGTCTTTGATGGCATAACTATTCGGGATCAAGGATAGGCGCCACTCTATTATCAACAACCCCAGCACCAAGGGCGCAGCAAAGACAACTAGCCGCAAGGCTAATCCCCAGTTGTTACGTGGTGCAAAACTCTTTGATAACATCTTGGTCTGCCCTAGTTTCTAGTTGTTTTGGTTGTTGTTGTTAAAACTGAAAGTAAATGAAGCTCCTACTCCCGGTCTGCCCAAAGAAGATGATGGCCAAGATCAAACCATAATAAATCCCATACCGAAGGAACCGTCCCTGTATTGCGAGCCACGAAGCAAACCCACGATGCTGCAGGCCAACACTCATACCTAACATCCCGAGTAGCAGCGCCCAGTTGACTAACCAATCTGTAAATGTAAATGGCATTGCCAAAACCTGATCCACCCCATCAACATTCCATCCGCTGAACAAATTAAAAACCATAGCCAAACCATCAGAAACGGAAT
>CANHWS010000107.1 GCA_947464365.1 Cytophagaceae bacterium
ACCCAGCTCGAACGGTGTGCCGAACAGCCCAGGGTGGTCATACTTAATGTTGAGCCTTTGGCTTTCGGGTTTGATGCTCTGCCAGTCCAGGATCATCGTTTTGCCCGTCCTGAACAGGTTATGGAGCTGTAGCCGCAGCTCACCCGTCACCAATAGTTGGCCCTGATTGACCTCATTGGGCAGTAGCCCCACCACCCCATCCACCTGATTGCAGGCGCGGTTATTGGCATAAAGGGTCGGCTGGGCGATGCGGTTCCGGAACCGAATCTCGATCGGTTGGGTAGTGCTGAGCCAGGGCAGTTGGGATAAGGCCGCATTGGCCTGCAACACCCGTTGGCTGCTAAATGGCGTATTCGGCGCCATCCGCAGATATCGCTCTAGCCAGCTAAGCTCCACCTTGAGGTCACCCGCGATCTGCATGGTATCATACCGAATCAATGGCCCCGTTACCAGCTGCAGATTCGCAGCCAACGAGACATCAGGACCAGCATGGCCTACATCTTGCACCTGCCGCAAGGAGTCTAACGACATTGTCGCAAACGGATAACCCTGTTGGTCAGCATGTTCAACCAGCCGCCGCTGAATCGACACAATCTCACTCGGTTTGATGCGCTCGCCCACCAACCTAGTCGGGATCACTCCGATTTCCGCTAGCCAAGACTGAGGGACATTGCCACCCCCTAACCGTGCCCATTGGTACGCTGGGCCGAGGTGCCACGTCTGGTAGATGGTATCCTGGCCAATCCGATAAGCCCCAGCCTGCGCCTCGAGATGCCCCATAGCCCAAAGCTCTGTCTGTTGCCGCACCAAGGTCGCCCGCCGCATGGTGCTATCTCCCACCTTTACAATCGGGATCAGCGCAGCAATAGCCGCCTCAGGATTGCCTCTATCGGCAGCGGGGCCAGCCATAACGGGGCAAATCACCCAATTAGGCCGGTCAGCCTGTTGCTGTGCATACAACCCAGACAAGGCCCCAAACACAACTAGCAAGGTCAACCCCGCCCGAAACAAACCCATCCGCAGCCAAGACCCAGCCACCAGCCCAGCGGACTGCCAGCATAGCAAACAACGGATATGGATCAGATTTGGCAACACGGCAAAGGTCAGCAAAAGCAGGACGTAATATAACGCCTGGCTAGGGCCAATATGCTAAGCCAGAGCCCAATCCGGTCATTGTTATCAGGTAAGGACCGAACAAATCAGCCCCTAGGCAGTTGTCCTGATAGCATATTAGCAATACCCAACCCGATGCCTGTTGGCCACAAAGCACTGCAATTGGCCCAATACGGCGCAGACCATACCATTTTTATACAACATTTTTGATACGACTCTCCTTATGACAGCCCCCACAAATGCCCGCCACTTTATCATCCGCCATGAGGTGGATGCCCCCCTTGCCCGTGTCTGGAACACCTTCGCCAACCACCCTGAGGATCTATTCAAGGCACTATCGCCACCGTTCCCAGCGGCTAAGCTCAAGGCCTTTGGTGGCACAACAGTAGGCGCCAAGGTGGAGCTCGACCTGCAATTCGGGCTCTGGACCAGCCATTGGCAAAGCATCGTAACCGAACAAGTGGTAGGCCCCGATGCCTGCTGGTTTGTGGATGAGGGCACCATCTTACCCCTCGGGATGACCTATTTCCGCCACAAACACCACCTGATTGCCAGCAGCCCTACCACCACCACCATTTGCGAGGATATCACCCTTGCCGGCGGCAATTGGCTCACGACGATGGTGAACTACCTTGGTTTCTTGGGCCAGATGCAGATGCGGGGACGGGTTTATAAGGGATATTGGGGGTAGGTATATATTTAATTGATTGACGTTAGATGTACGGGATTCGACACAAAAAAGCCCCGATGTTATTATGATATCGAGGCTCTTTTAGCAAGATCAATTAACAAACTATTGTTTCACAAACCGGCGCCTTTGGATGGTGCCATTCGGTAAGGTGATTTCCACCATCCAGACCCCTTGTGCCAAATAGCCCACAGGAATCGTTTGGTTGATTGCACCTGATTGAGCATTCATTTTCATCTTCGGTAGGGAACGACCGTCCGCACCAACGATACTGACCGAAACTGCACCAGAAACGCCTTCAAGAGATAATATCAGCTCATTGTCGGCCGGATTCGGATACAGATGCAGGTTCAGATTCTTGTCAGAAGCAAGGTCCGTGACAACCGATAATGGCGGCGACAAAACCGCACAACCTTGGCTAGATGTCAACCGCACCGTGTAGGTACCAATGCTGGTAGCCACATATTGCACGGATGTCGCTCCAGGGATCGGCGCATTGTTCAACAACCATTGTACGGTAGCACCAGTCGGGTTCACAATCTCGAGGGTATCGCTATTGCGTTGGATTGTGGGTGCTTGGGGTTGGTTGTTTATGTGGACAGATAGCGGTGAAGAAATAGCAGAAGTGCACGATCCAGCAACTGTACGCACAGTAAATGTGCCACTCCTAGATACCTCTATTGATTGAGTCGTGGAGTCATTTGACCAAAGATAGAAAAAACCGGTTGGGGCTGATAGTCTTACAGACCCATCCGTACACATAACAATCGGACCATTAGATGTAATAACAGGAGTCTGCGGTGGAGTACAATCAAATATCTTGACCATAAATGCGTCATAATTGCCAGCATATGTACCTTGAAATGCCCCAAAAGTTGGGAAGTTGTTCGACATGGTTAGTCCAGTAACATAAATATTGCCATACGCATCAGCGACTGCAGACCAGATAAGGTCCTCTCCCACACCACCAAGATAAGTGTTCCAAAGAAGGCTACCGCTATCCGAATATTTAGATGCGAAACTATCATAATTACCACCACCATAACTTACCTGAAAAGCACTCCCTAATATTGGAAAGTCTACTGATTTAGTACATCCAAGCAAATAAACATTACCCGCCAAATCAAAAGCACATGACATACCTATATCCTCATTGCTGCTTCCTAATATCCTCGACCATGTAGGAATCCCGGCAGGAGAAAATTTTACTATAAATGCGTCAAAAAAACCACTGCTAGGCCCTTGAAGACCGTTCGATAGTGGAAAGTTTAATGACTTGGTTGAACCTACTAAGTAAATATTACCTGCAGCGTCTACATTACAAGAACGCCCAATCTCATCATCACTTCCTCCATAATAAGTTGACCAAAGAGGGATGCCTACAGACGAAATTTTTGCAATGTAGGAATCTGTGCCACCACCTTTACTTGGCTGAAATGCGCCTATAGTGGGCAGGTCAGAAGAATATGTCCAGCAAGCTAGGTATAAGTTACCCGACATATCCATAGCACAATAATAACCAGTATCCATTCCACTCCCACCGTAATATGTGGCCCATAAGCAACTGCCAGATGGAGAAAATTTAATTGCTAGGCAATCATCTGCACCCATCAACGCTGTTTGAAAAGCGCTAAATATTGGAAAGTTTGGAGAATTCGTATAGCCAACAAGATATACATTTCCAAACATATCAGTTACACAGGAGCTTGCAACATCCCTCAAACTCCCACCATAATAAGTAGCCCATATAGGATTTCCATTTTTGGAGAACTTAACCAACATAACATCATAGTCTCCTCCCGCAAATGTTGTCTGAAACGCATTAAAAACCGGCAAATTGGTAGAATTTGTACTACCAACTATGAATACATTTCCCACCAGGTCTGTGGTACATGAATTAGCAGCATCATCGTCACTACCACCATAAAAAGTTGCCCATAGACGATTACCAGTTGGCGAGAACTTTACCAAAAAAGCATCATTAACCCAACCAGGATGATTAGAAATGAAACCACCAAACACTGGAAAGTTTGATGACCTAGTCAATCCAGCCATATAGATGTCCCCAAATACATCCATAGAACATGAAAAACTCCGATCATAGATAATCCCCCCATAATACGTCGCCCAAGCTACACTAGGGTCGATGGTTAAAGGCAGGTCAACATTTGCACCATCAACATTAAAGCCATAGGTCTGGTTACCCAGCTCCACAAAGTTGGTTGCCAGCTTTGCCTCACCTTGGTAGCTAATGGGTTTATCCTCTACCACCTTGCCGATGGTGGTATTGATCACCAATTCGCCTTCTTTACTCATGCTACTTTGGGCATCTTTAACCCGTAGTTTGATCTTTGAGGCATCGCTGCCTTTTGCTAGCACAAAGTCATATTTAAGCCCTTGTCCATTGCTATAAACCACCCAATCAACACCAGGATAGACATCCCTGAGGGTGAATTTTTCATAACTATGGGCGACTACCCCATTTGGGCACTGTGCCAAGTAGTAGTTTTCATAGTAGGGATTATCCTTCTGTTTCAGTAGTTCAGGCGCGGCATTAGCACCTACCAACTCCATGGTAAACCGATGGGTACTAACGCTTTTGATGCTATCCCGGTCTCGTAAGTCAGGCAAGGCTCCGGCTCCTTCTTTTGACTTGGGTCGTTCAGCACGCTCCACCTTTGTAAACACGTAATGGATGCTGTTGCCAGTCACATAGACCTGTGCCCCACCAGTACGGGCAGTAAAGAGGATCTCAGGATGGGCCATGCCTTTGGTATCTACTACTTGCCCCTTGTTTTCGATAAAAAGCAGGCTGGCTGATTTCAGGCTTTCTTTAGCAAGTGCCTCCGCTTGTGGATTTACGCTTGGTACCGAGCTAGTTGAGCGACCAAGGGCCTCAAAGGCCTTAGCAGCATAGTTGGTAGACAATAGTTGTTGGCCACCATCTTGAGCTTTTAACTTTGGAGAGGCAAATGTATTGGCAAAACAAGCCAATGCTAACAAACAGAAATGGAGAAAAGGTTGCTTCATATCGCATCATGAAAGGACTACACAATAGTACAAACAGATTACCAGGGACACAAAACCTTGCTTTAACAAAATTTTCAGCCCACCATAAAATCTAATAAACCTACCCGCAATTACTCCCGTACAAACCGCGCCTGCTGCACCTTCCCACCAATGGTCGCACGAATGTGGTACAGCCCTGGTTGCAGGCCTGATACATCTAGTTGGTTGGTTTGCTGGGTGCTCAGGACAACACGTCCAACAAGATCGGTGATGAAGATTTGGCTGGCTTCTTCCCCTTTGTCGATGATGAGTTTGTGGCTAGTTGGATTCGGGTGGATGGTGAGGGCAGGCCCATTGTGCGCAGGATCAATATTGGTGGTAGAGCTAATGTCAATAGCTGCAATGTGGTTCCTAGGCTGCCCGCCAATGCCAACGAAGCCCCCCCCTACATAAATGGTACTCCCACTGACGAAAACGGTATTTAGATAACTATACGCACCTGGGTCCCAACTGGTCGCTAAGCCTGTGGTGGCATCGATGGCAGCTATATTGCTACGCCTTTGCCCACCGATGATGCTGAACTGCCCCCCGACATAGATTGTGCCGCCAATGAGGGCAAGAGTACTAACATAACCACTCGCACCTGGGTCCCAACTGGTCGCTAAGCCTGTGGTGGCATCGATGGCTGCTATATTGTTACGGCTTTGCCCACCGATGCTGGTGAACTGACCCCCGACATAAATCGTATTGCCACTGACAGCGAAGGACACGACAATATCATTTGCATTCGGATTCCAACTGGTCGCTAAACCAGTAGCGGCATCTAGTGCAGCAACGTAGTTACGGCTTTGCCCGCCAATATTTGTAAATAGCCCGCCTGCATAGATATTACTGCCGCTAATGGCAAGGGTCAAAACCCTATTATCTGCATCCGGATTCCAGCTAGTCGCTAAGCCTGTGGTAGCATCAATTGCCGCTATTCTGCGACGGCCTTGCCCGCCTATGGTGAAGAAATCACCCCCTACATAGATGGTACTGCCCCTAATAGCAAGAGTCCATATCCAATTGTTCGCATCCGGGTTCCAATTGGTCGCTAAGCCTGTACTGGCATCAATTGCTGCTATTCTGGGACGGCCTTGACCGCCAATTCTAGTAAAGCTCCCCCCTACATATATGGTACTGCCGCTGACAGCAATAGTATTTACTAAATTATTTGGATTTGGATTCCAACTGGTAGCTAAGCCAGTGGTGGCATCAATGCCTGCCAAATGGTTACGTGTCTGTCCACCGATGGTGGTAAACCCTCCCACAACATATACGACATTACCACTAACTACAATATCGAAAACTGCAGCATTCGCATTCGGGTTCCAAGGTGTAGCCTGTCCATTACCAGCACTAACATTCGCCAGACCATGGCGCTGTTGCCCCGCAATATTATTAAACTTACCAAGCACGTAGAGGCTGTTCCCATTCGCCACCAAGCTATCCACCTTGCCATCAGGGTTGGGATTCCATGATGGGTCCACGGTATTGTCTGCGAGCAAGTGGGCCAGGTGGTGACGATGCACCCCAAAGACAGAGGTAAACTCTCCTCCTATAAATCTTCCTCCTTTACCGTCTGGTACTGTGACCTTAATGTGGCCATCGGTGCAATTCTCAGGTTGGCTTGTTGGCTGTGACAATGACGCCATCGCCTCAGCCGCATAGTTGGTGGTTAGGTTAGCTGCAAAAGAGGCAAAGCTGGTCAGTAGTAGAATTAGAAGGGCGATACAGGCTTTCATAGGTAAAGTCGCTTAAAATGCAGATAAATGGATGATTGAAGTGCCTCGTTATAGCAAATATAATCAGCCTAGGCATACCTTCCAAAAATATAATTACCGAAATAACGGATAGTTTTCAGTTCGGCAATTGGGGAGATAGGGGTACTGGTGGTATTTGCTTAGTTATACACCCTTATCTAGCCTACAAGGTGGTCAGATGTTTTTTGGCCCCTATCATTTTTTTGAATGGTGGTCCTTTAGCTCTTTTGTCTGAACTCCGATTCATCGGATTGGACGGATTTTTGGGATTCGTCGGTACTCTTCCGCACTTTGGCAGCAGGTTGCTTCATAGGGTGCCTTTACATGTCCATCCCACCAATCCGTTAAATCATTTTTCTAAAATCCGAGTTCAGACAACCTCGCAGGCAACCTTTTCTTGTGTACTTTGGTCTTGTTAACGATGAGGCATTATTCCTACATATCGACGCTGCGGCAAGCCTACACAAGGGAGGTGCGGCAAGGCCACGCCATCCTCACCTACGCTCGCAACCCTACTATCACTGAGAACAAGTTCTACAACAACTTAGAGGGCATCAATGTGGGGCCACATGGTAGTAATGGCAACTACCTAAGCACCACGCTGAACCTACGCTGCAACTACTTTGAGAAGTGGAGCAACGACCTGCTGAACCAAACCCACTACGGCCTCGTCATCCAGGATGGCACCAACCTGAATGATATTGGTGGGGATGCTGATATTGCTGTCGGTGCAGCATTTCCCAATGCCAACGTATGGCCAGCGACAAACCGCTCCCAAACCTTTGGGCAATGGACCAGCCCTAGCAACTGGCAATCTCTGCTTTGGGGCAATGGGGTGAGTGGTAAGTATTGGAGGTATGAAAATGAGTTTATTGGTAATAGTCTTCCTTCCTCTTACTCCAGTATTATTCGTAGTCCAACATTTCTGAAATGTACTGAAATTATCGGAAATGGTAATGGTATTGATGTTATCGAAGTGTGCAATGGTAATCTTCCTCCTTCAACGCAGCCGTATTTTCCACTTAGGCAGGGTGTGATTGCCGGTACAGATTTAGCCAATCAAGTACAGCCCATCAAGTTATATCCTAACCCAACTGCAGGTAATCTATCGGTAGACCTAGGGACTACCACGGTAGATGATGTTTCCTTGAGTATACTCGATCCTTTGGGTCGAATTGTACTTCAGCTTAAGCCAGAAGAGGTCCATGTTAATGTCGACCTAAAGGACTTACCAAGTGGTCTTTATAAACTAATGGTAGTGGGTCAAGGCGTTTCACACAGTGTTAACTTCGTGAAACAATGATTACCCACATCGCAAGTCTGAAGAAAGAGTACAACTATGTATTCTTGATGTTATTATTTCTGTTTGGTAGTCTATCAACCAAAGGACAAGGTGTAATCAGTCAGAAATATTGGTCTTATACTACCTTTGATGGACTTCGGAACATCATGAAGTGGGACTCTAATACGTACTATGCAACTGGTTTTTCTGATAAGTATGGCTACTGGCATCAGCAATCAAGCACGTTTTCTTCAAACGTACTTTTATATCGCTTGAATAAAAATCTTGATACCATTTGGCGCCGCAATATCGAAGCTTATGGTTATTCGATCAAGCTTTTGAGATTCAAAGACAAATTGGTCCTTACTGTAGGCACCACCTACTCCACAATTTCCAATCAAAATACCTCTGCCATCGAAATCCTCGAATTGGACACTGCTGGCACCCTCCTGCGACGCCTGCCCTACAATGCCACCCAATATCGCTATGGCCCTTATGGCATGTTCATCAGTTCGGATAGTTGTTATGTTGTCTATGGTGACATCACCCCCAGCATGGTGCGTCGGGGGCGGCAGTGTGACTGGTTTTTGCTCAAATTCAATCCGCGCACCAGCATCACGGAGTTTGAGCGTTTCTACAACCCAAGTGCCAGTTTCGCTTGCGGTTGTTATGCCGAACAGACACCAGACAAGGGTTATCTCATCAGTGGCACAGCAGATAATAAAGTGGCCTACCAACGCCTAGATAGCCTTGGGGATAGTACGGGCAGGGTGCAGTATGCATTTCAGGCTTTGAATCGAGGGGCGGCGTATAATGCTGCAGTTCAGCAGCACCCGTCTGGTAATTTCTATTTTTCATTATCGCCAACGACTAGCAATAGTAATCAATATACAGTTGGCATGATTAATCCCAATAATCAAGTCCTATGGCAAAGAACTATTTATGGTGGGATTAGTCTAAAGCCAAAAATCAATACAGATGGTTCTGTTCTTGACTTGGTGGCACAACAGAATCCATTTGCCTCCAACATCCGCAAAACGGGTCAGGATAGTACCATAATCTGGCAACTTCCCATCAACACCACCGTGCCAAACAGCCCGTTTTCTTTTTATGATTGTTATTACGAATCTGATAGCTCTGCAGTTTTCGTAGGTGTAACCAGACTCGGCGGCCAAAATGCCCGTAGTTTCTACCTAGCAAGGCTAAGCAATATCGGTCGGCCCTATAGCCCGTTGGCTTTGGCTGGTGGTCCTCGGGCAGATCTAGCATCTGTTGTGGCCTATCCTAACCCTACCACAGATGGCACCATCCAGCTGCGCGGGCTCACCCAAACGGCTAATTTGCAGGTCTATACCACCACTGGTCAGCTCTTGTTCGAGACCGGGATCATGCCAGGTCAACAAGTTCAGCTACAAAACACATCCCCTGGCCTCTACTTTTGGCGGGCAACTAATCATGCTGGTGTCATGGCCGGGCGGGTTGTGGTGCGTTAGTTGTTTGTGCTTTGTCTAAACTCGGATTCATCAGATTGAAAGGATTAAAGGGATTCGTGTGTACTGATACCCACATAGGCCTAGCTACCTGACAGTGAGTTGTCCACCAATCCCTTAAATCATTTTTCTAAAATCCCAGTTCAGACCAAATCGGCTGCACCCACTACCCCAAAAAAAACCCTGACCAAGGCCAGGGTTTTCATTATAATAAGCAAACGGTTAAATGTTATCCTACTTCTTCATCGCACGGTTGATCCTGAAAGCAATGGCCTGACGGTGGGCCTTGGTGCTCGCATCAGCAACAGGTAAGGCGGTCGCGATCTGTGTCCTGATCGCCATCAATTGTGACAAGGCAGCAGCTTGGCCAGCGTAGCCATAAGGGCTCTTTTTGTCATCTAGCAAACCTGCACCACGGATCAGCATATCCACATACTCGGCCTGGATGTTCTGGCGGAACGGGTTGACGGCAGTAGCAGCATCGGCCTTGAACAAGTTATTGGTCAGGTCCGACATCATGTCGTTGAGTTTGTACTTGTTGCCATAGAGCTCGCTATCGGTCAGGCGCTGAACGACGCTCGGGTGCAGGATATGGCTCAGGACATCACGTTGCATGGTAAGGACACGGGCGGTAATTTTCGGATCCTCTGGGCCATCAAAGAAGTTGAAGCCACGGCGTTGTTGTGCTAGGTAGCTATAGAGGTCCGCAGATTGGGTATGCGCCTCTGGGCTAAACATGTGGGTGTTAAGGCCCGCCATCGCACGCTTCTGGTCAGCCAATGACACCGGGGTGTATGGGGCAGATTTGGTGGCCTGTCCTACCATACTCCTGTCAACATAAACGCCACCAATGTAACGAGCTATAACACCCGACTGGATGCCTTTCTCGCCTGTTAAGCGCAGGTAGCGGTCACGCAACTCGTGGTAGCTAGCACCGGGTTTGCTGTACTTAGCCTTAAGGGTCGGCAGCACTTTATTGATCAGGTCCA
>CANHWS010000108.1 GCA_947464365.1 Cytophagaceae bacterium
CATCTTGATAAACAGACCAAAGAAGCCTATCGGATGGCGTTGTTGGCCAACCAGCCACGCCCGGTATCAACCAAGGCAGATAGGGCCAACCATTGGGATTTTGCGATGGCAGGCCAAGGGACAACTATTGGCCTAGATGCCAACCAAACTGAGGGACCATTAGTATTTGGTGAGGGCAAGGTGGCGGATGAGCCAACAGGATTTCAGCAGGATTCAGATTCCTTTTATACTGAGCAGATACTAGCAGCCTTGTTGTGTGTTTTCTTGGGGTTTACTGGCGCACATCGATTCTATCTGGGATATAGTTTGCAAGGATATATTCAGCTTGGATTGATGGCATTAGCGATGCTCATAGTTCTGGTGTCTTTTGTATTGTATTCATCTACGCCACCAACTCTCGGGACAATATTCCTACTTTACTTTGGCCTTCTTGTGGCGCTTATTCCTTTGATTCCACTTTTTGTTTGGATCTTCATAGACTTTATCAGGATTATCGTGGGCGACCTACGCAAAAAGCCAAGTGAAAACCAAACTAAGCCAGAATGGATGAAAAAGTATTAGGGGTAGTAGGTATAAATGCTGAGGTAGCGTTTTGCGTTTATCGATTGGACCTCATCACCTTTACCAACCAAGGAGTTTTAGCCTCAAACCATGGTCCTGTTTTGGGCTCAATCATCAGCCGTTGCAATAGTTCCCGCCCATAGACAAAGGCCAATATTGGCAGTACAACAAAGCTGAGTTTGTTGTAGTCCCATGCGCCGGCAAAATCGGCGTGGATTAGGTGGTGGCAGCCACGGGTCATGCCACAACCATAACATGTTTGGCCCAGCAGTAGTACCGACAAACACATAGATTGCCCTTGGTCAAAGTAGGTAGTGGGCAGAATCCATAAGCTGATGGGGAACACCACCATCAATGTAATCAGGATTCGGTTAGGTACTAGTTTATAACTAAAACGCTGCCACATAAAGTATCTTGAAGAGGATTGATGCCGAATATATATAGGGCAGGGTGATTTAACGTAAGGGGCAAAAATAAAGCCCACCGACGATATCCGGTCGGTGGGCTTTATTTTTGGCTTTGCTTTGGCCTAGAAGGTATCGGTGTATGGGCCACCTTTTGGCTCAAGATCACCGATAAGGATTCGGATAAAGTCAATAAGTGTCCAGATGCCACATAGACCAAAGGTCAGAAGCTGAACAACACCTTGCCAAGTGTAACCAAGGTAGAAGCGGTGAATGCCACAGATCGAAAACAAGCAAATTAACAGGAGCAACAGGGCAACCAGCTGGCTTTTGCCACCTTTGGCAGCAGTAGCCTCTTTGCCTTCAGCGACACGCTTGGCTTCGGCTTTAAGCTCTTTGGCCAGTTTGAGTTTCTGAACGAAGCTCATTTTTTTGACCTCAGCGATTGCGGCTTTTGCTGAAGCAGCAGTGACAGCAGGGGCTGGTGTGTTGCTTTCAACTGGCGCACTTTCGAACGAGTTGATCGTCGGCTGAGCAACAGGGCTAGTGGCTGGAGCGGTGGCAGCTGGTGTCACTACGGCAACAGGAGCCTCAGTTGGTTGTTGTTTGGCTGTGGCAGTGGCACCACCACGGCTGCTGCTGAAGAAAGCGTACTCTTTTTTGCTACAGCTTGTAATGATAAGGGTGAGCACAAGGCCCAGCAATGGTAGGGATAGGTTTTTGAACTTCATCTTGACTTGTAAGGGGTTTGGGATTGTTTTGGTTTTGCTATCTTAAAAGGGGATACAGACACAATTATATTAAAGTTTGGTTGACAAAGCAATTTACCGCACTATTTGTCCTTAATAATTTTTTTCGATTGTGATTGGTCTCATTTGCCAAAGATTGTAGAAGTCATTGACGTTGAGACTGATTGTCGGTTGAAAACGGTCTAGATCGAGGTAAAAAATGTTATGTTGCGTCGCTATCTACACCAACACGATCATACCTAGATCTCCTTTGCTCCCTGTTGACGCCTCAACCAGACGAACTTGTTTAACAACTGGCCATCAGTGCTGGGGCTGGCTGGTCTTGATCTTGTTCCAAGGCTTGTTCTTTGGGCCCCATGCCATTGCCCAAAAATCAGTCTGGGATAGCCCTGGCAATACGATCATGGGCAGGCCACCGCTCAACCTACGCAACATAGAGCGGGGTACTGGCTTACCAGACGATCATGTCAACTTTTTGTTTCAGGATAACCTAGGGCTAGTCTGGATCTGTACGGACCGAGGGGTAGCCAACCTCTTGCCCTGGAGCGAAATCGCGAATTATGGCCCCAAAGATGGCTTGTTGCATACAACGGCCCTACGCATGGCCCAAACGACCGAGGGCCAAATTTATGTGGGTACGCATCAGGGGGGGATTTACACCGTAAGTAAACACCGGTTTTCTGCGTTTCAGGAAGGGGTGTTTGGTGGTAAAACCATTTACCAGATGGTGGCAGACAAACACAATCAGCTGTTTCTGGATCTCGGTACTAGCTATGGCTATCTCGACAGTAAACGACGTTGGCACCAGTTGGGCAAAGGGGGGCGGGTTGACAACCGTAAATTCCTGATGCTACCCGATAGCACCGTAATGCTAGCCGACGGCCCTGTTTGTCAGGTGTTTGACGGCGCCAAGGCTGCTATGGTCTTGGGCCGGACCTTTGACCTAGGTCCTGAGCTGCAAAACGCCCGTCCGATCACGATCTGTGGTGACAAGATGCTGTATGCCGTTGGCGACCAGTTGGTGATCATGCACTGGCACGACGGGCGGATGACCCGCTATGCTGACTATCCTGACCTAGGTCGTCACCTCGAAACTGCCGTCATCATGCCAGATGAGCGGATGCTGCTGGGTTATCGTGACCTTGGGATGGTCTTGGTCGATAAGGGGAAGATGTACCGATATACCAGCAGCAACTACCTGATCGGTAACTACATCAAACAACTAGTGTTGGACAGGGAAGGCTCTGTCTGGATCTGTACTTATGGCAATGGCATTCAACACCTGTCCGAACCTTTTCTGTGGTTCTACCAAAAGTCTGCTGGTTTTGCCGAAAACAGCATCGTGACTGTTGCAGGTGATGCGAGTAGCCAAACCATGGCGGCCGCCACTAGTAGTGGTTTTTACATCTGGCAAGACCAACGCCTACGCGAGCTTCGGGACACAGCCCTGACCAACATCCGCTGCATCGAGTTCGAGCGTGGGGACGATATCCTGACAGCGTCCGAAAATGCAGTTTATCGGATACGCTTAGGTGTCAATGGAGGACATAAAACGCGCCTTTTGGCACCCCTAAATGGTGCCCGTGCCATGTGCGAGATGCCTGTTAGCGGCTCAGGAATTGCCCTTGGGTCAAACCGCCAGAAAAAGTACTTAATCGCTACGGCATCAGCCCTTCATCTGGTTTCGGGGGATAAGCTCAACCAATTGGTCAGCCTAGCATCTGGGGCCAATATTGGGCATCTCCAGACTGTAGATGGCTCGGTTTGGGCCCTTGGGCAAACAGGCCAAGCTTACCAACTGAGCCATACAGGCCAGATCCTGAGGATTTTATCCAACGCACAGGGCCTACCACGGACGGCCCTTAATGCCGTCGTGACAGATAAGTTTGGCATTACTTGGTTCGGTACAGATAGTGGTCTTTATAGCATGCCTAAAACTGGTAAGCAGATTTTGGCCGACCCTAATATCAAGATGCCGATCCATGCCTTGTTTCGTTTTCGTGGCCAAGAGTGGGCCCTGACAGACAAAGTACTGTACCAAAGGCAAGATACGGGATGGCGAAGGTGCCAGTCCTACAAAACAATTAGCAACGAAAAAGGTGCCGTCAACATGGTGGCCTTTTTGCCTACCAGCAACCAGCTACTGATGGCTACCTCCCGAGGCATGGTCATTAGCAACCTCAATCGTTGGCAGCCCTACCAAGGGCAGTTTAATATTATTTCGTTGGGAGCATTTGTTGGATACCAACGGTTTATCCATCAGGAGGGTTACCAGAATCGCTTTTACGAAAACCAAGGTAACGTCCGCCTTCGGTATCAAATGACTGACTATAACTGCAACGGAGATGTCAGGTTCTACTTCAGGCTGGTGCATAATGGTGATACGACCTATCCCGTGCTTGGCGCCAAGGAGTTCTCTGTCGTCAAGCCAGAACCGGGGCAATACCAGGTCACGATCTATGGAATAGGCCAAGAGGGGGTACGAAGCACAAACGAGATCAAGTTTAAGTGGGTGATCTTGCCCCTTTGGTATAAGCAGGCTTGGTTTGTGTACTTGCTGAGTATCGTTTTGGTTGGATTGATCTGGGTATCGGCGCAAGGTTACAGCAATTACCTATACCAAAACAAAATCCGAGAGCTCAAGACGGTCCAGCGGATCCAGGCCGAGCGCGAACGCATCAGCCGGGACCTGCATGACAGTGTGGGTTCGCAGCTGGTTTATATGGTGAATGCGCTAGAGCAGGTCAAACGCATGGATCATCCGACGCAACAATTGCCGCCATCGGCTCCGTCGATTAGCCCAGTTGACCTTGAGGGGAGCATGTTGGCAGCCGATGCCCTGACCGAGCAGCAGGGACGAACTGGTTTGGCAGGCGATGGCCAAGATAAATATGCCGAGAAGCTCAGTGAGCTCACGGTGTTGGCCCGTACCACCATCCAGAATCTCCGGGAGTCTATTTGGGTACTGCACCAAGGTGGGGAGATAGATTTGCTTAACTTTGTGGAGCGCATCCGTCGGTACCTAGATCAGGTCAAGGCTTTGTCGCACGTCCGGGTGCATGAGTATATTGACGTGGCTGAAGGTGGACGCCTAACTCCCGTACAAGCGCTCAATCTATTCCGGATGGTACAAGAAGCCGTGACAAATGTTGTGCGTCATAGCGAGGCCACAGAGTTTGACATTGGCGTGACATGGTTAGGGACAGGCAACTTACTGATCGAGGTAGCAGACAAGGGAAAAGGGTTCGAAATGGGGCAGTATAGCCCAGCCGCCAACCAACATCCGGATAGTTACGGAATTACGAATATGCACTATCGTGCTGTGGAGATTGGCGCTACGCTCGCCCTGATCACCAGTAAGGGTAGTGGGACCCGCATTAGAATCGAACTTGCCCTCAACGAGGTTGCTGACTAGGTATTTACCTCGAGAGCAGACCACATCCGTTGCGAGTAACCTGATAATATCGCCCCTTCGCTTATAAAGTTGGGGTTCGTCCGGGGTCCGGTCCTGACACCAACCGTTGACCCTGCTGCCAGCAATACAATTATGAAACGAATCGCCATTGTTGATGATAACCGTAATCTGAGGCACTTTTTTGAGGAAAAGTTCAACGAGAGTGGTGTTGCACAGGTCGTGATGACCGCCACCAATGGGCAGCATTTTTTGGACCAACTCCTTAAGTGGCATGACCCCCTGCCAGACCTGGCAGTGATGGACATCGAGATGCCCGAAATGGATGGCATCGAGACCCTACGGCAGACCAAATTGCTCTACCCCGAGATCGAGGTCATTATGCTGACGGTGTTTGACGAAAGCGAACGTGTGTTTGATGCCATCAAGTCTGGTGCGATCGGCTACTTGCTCAAGGACGAGCCCGTTGAGAAAATCATCGAGACCATCGTAACGATCACAGAAGAGAACGGAGCGGTCATGAGCCCCCGTATCGCACGTAAGATATTCGAGTTTTTGCAAGGCCGCCCAGCCCCGCAGGCTCCCGAAGTTGCAGAGGCCACCACTCTAAGCGCCCGAGAGGCCGAAATCTTGAACATGCTCGTCGAGGGCTACAACTACCAAGAGATAGCCGTTCGGTTATTTATTAGCCCGCAAACGGTCCGGACCCACCTCAAGAACATTTACAAAAAACTGCACGTCCGGAACAAGGTCGAGGCAGTTAAGGTGGCCATCAAAAAAAGATGGTTTGTCTAGTAGGTTCATTGTGAGTGTGTTATGTGCTATTAGTCGATCATAATCGCCCCTTTGCACCACAATGTGGATAACCTGTAAACTTAATGGGCCCCGCTAGTTTGTTTTAACAGTTGGCACTAAGGGTCAAAATATACCGCAGATGGGGTATTGTAGGGCGGTTGGGGTACCTCTACTTTTGTATTGTCAGCAGGGGATGGCAGAACGGCACTCGCCAACTGCACAATCTTCTGGCCAAAGCCAGCCCTGACGACATACTTAACAGTACATTCTAAAGCGTTTTTATATATGGAATGCCCGCTCCTTTTAGGTGCTGGGCATTTTTGCTTTTTAGGGGTTGCACGCTCCATCAGGTACAGAAATAGGTGAGGATTGGATTTCAGTAGTCAGCCATCCAAAACCGACACACCAAAGTCAAGGTTCGAATTGGTCGATTAACCAAAGGTTCAAAGCATAGGACAGTGGTATCGCCAGCGTTGAGGGGCCTCAGTTTGTCAATTGTAGAGGTACTCCTCGATCCAGATCTTTTGGCCCAAATGGATCCTGTCCATGGCTGAATATTAGCATTGGTTTGCTAATCAAAGATGCCATCCCTGCATTATCTTTGCAGGCTTAATCCAGAGCGAGCGCAGCAAGTCGTGCCACAGATATGTTTGACAGTAGAGTAGCCATCGTCCGATTCGTTTTTTTCTTTGTCGGGTTCGTGTTTTTGGTGCGTCTATTCTACATCCAGATCATCGACGAGACATACAAAGGTGCCGCCGACATGAACGCCCTCAAGAAGGTGCCAGACAATGCCTATCGTGGGTTGATCTATGACAGGAAGGGCCGCCTGATCGTCAACAACCAAGTCGTTTTTGACATCACGGTAATCCCCCGCGAGCTCAAGAAGGGTGGGATGGATACCATAGGTTTCTGCAACCTTGTTGGCATCACGATGGAAGAGTTCCGCGAGAAGATCCGGGACGCCAAGATATATAGTCGTGTCAAGGCCTCAGCTTTTATTAGGCAGCTGTCTCAGGAGGAGGCCGCACGCATCATCGAGCACCTGAACGAGTACCCAGGTTTTTATACCACTACCCGCACCGTTAGGGCCTACGAGTATCCTTGTATGGCACATGCAATTGGCTATATGGGCGAGATCAGCCGTGGGCAGCTGGACAACAAAGAAAAATATGGCTATTACCAAATGGGTGACTACCTCGGCATCACGGGCATAGAGGGTCAATACGAACGCCAACTTAGGGGGCGTCGCGGAACCAAGTTCATCATGGTCGATGTGCATGGGGTGGACAAAGGGCCCTTCAAGAACGGCATCTATGACACTAGTGCCAGTAAGGGGCAAGATCTGTATTCGACCGTGGACATCATGCTGCAGCAATATGGCGAGAAGCTAATGGTCAATAAGGCTGGCAGTATTGTGGCTATTGAGCCTAGCACGGGTGAGATTTTGGCCTTTATCAGTGCACCAATCTACGACCCCGGCCTGCTGACAGGCCGCAACTTTGGCAAAAACTACAAGGTTCTTCAGAAGGATAGCACCAAACCCTTATTCAACAGGGCGATGATGGCGATGTACCCTCCGGGATCGATCTTCAAGACATTGCAGGCTCTGACGGCTATGCAGATGGGCCTAATCGATAGCAACACCACCTATCCTTGCAACAAATCGATCGTTAACTGCCACGCACACCCAAACCCCTGTAATCTCCGACAGGCCATTCAGTGGAGTTGCAACCCCTATTTTGTGCAGGTCTATCGCCGGATTATCAACCAAAACAAGGCTGCCAGCACCTTTGTGGATACCCGCATTGGGTACGAGCGTTGGCTAGAGTATATTAGATCCTTCGGGCTGGGTGCTAAGCTAGGCATCGATCTGCCTGCCGAGCAAAAGGGTATCCTGAAGAAGGTGGCCTATTTTGACAAGGTTTATGGCCAGAACCGCTGGAAGTTCAGCAATATATATAGTATGAGTATCGGGCAAGGTGAGCTTGGGCTACTGCCTGTCCAGATGGCCAACTTGGCTTGTATCTTGGCTAACAAAGGCTGGTACAAGGTCCCTCACTTCGAAAGGGGTCTAGGTGATAGCGGCAAGGTCAACCCTGTGTTTCAGGAAGTGCACCGCACAATGATCGACCCGCAGCACTATACACTTATCCGTCAAGGAATGCGCCTAGCCGTCTCGAACGGTACGGCCTGGAGCAAGGTGGATATGAAGTCGATCCCGATTTGTGGCAAGACGGGCACAGCACAGACCAGCTCAGGCAAGGACCACTCTGTTTTTACATGTTTTGCTCCGATGGATAACCCCAAGATTGCGATTGCGTGTTTTGTAGAGAATGCGGGTTTTGGTGGCTTTACAGCTGCACCGATTGCTAGCCTGATGGTTGAAAAGTATCTTAACGACACCATCCAACGCAAAAACCTCGAGAAACACATGCTGGATCAAGACTATATGTCAGCCTACCGCAACAAAACTGCCCGATAGGCCCAGATACCGGTTAATCCAGAACCAACCAGACAGTGCCAGACCTAAATCAGTCAACCAACCACAACCTCAATGCCCCAAAATAGCCGACAAGAACTTGTGAGCCGAGGGCTAGACTGGCCTACCATCATGCTATATGCAGCCATGGTAATCTTTGGCTGGATGAACATCCACGCTGCCGTTTATTCTGGCGAGGACTTGTCGGCCATGTTCAGCCTTGATCTCAACTCGGGGCGGCAGCTGTTGTTCGTAGGGTTGTCTATGATCCTGATTGTAGCCGTTATGACAACGGACTTCAAGTTTTATGATGACTTTGCCTACATCATCTATGGAGTGGTGATTGTGTTGTTGTTATTGGTCTTGGTGATCGGGAAGGAGGTGGCGGGCTCTAAATCCTGGCTGGGTGTTGGTAGTTTCGGCATCCAACCGGCTGAGTTTGCGAAGTTGGCAACGGCCCTCGCACTCGCCAAGTACATCAGCATCCCGACCGTGAAGCTGGAGCGACGGATGGAACAACTTACAGTGGCGGGGCTGATAGGTTTGCCAGCCATTTTGGTCCTGCTCCAGAACGATACGGGTAGTACCTTGGTCTTTTCCTGTTTTATCATCGTGCTGTTCCGCGAGGGGCTACCCGGGTTTTACCCAGGGCTTGGCATCACGGCAGTAGCCTTGTTGGTCCTGACCCTCTTGATCCCAAAGCTGTATCTGAGCATTGGCCTTGTTGTGATTGCCGTTGCTTTCACCATCTTGGTTGACCGACGGCAGCGCAATTACATCGCGATTGGGGTGGCTTTGGTGCTGGTTTTGGGCATTGTACAGGGGGTTGACTACTTTGTCAATGATGTGCTGCAACCCCACCAACAGAGCCGCATCAAGGTCCTGATTGACCCCAATAGCGACCCACTTGGTGCTGGCTGGAACGTTACGCAATCCAAAATTGCGATTGGCTCGGGGGGCTTTGCAGGCAAGGGTTTTATGTTCGGCACCCAGACCAAGTTTGATTTTGTGCCAGCCCAAAGCACAGACTTTATCTTCTGCACCGTGGGCGAGGAGTGGGGTTGGGTAGGTAGCCTTGGCCTTATTGGCGCCTTCATGACCTTGCTTTTCCGGATCACGATGATTGCGGAGCGACAGAAAACACGGTTTGCAAGGGTCTATGGCTACGGGGTGGCCTCAGTCTTCTTTTTCCACTTCACAATCAATCTTGGGATGACAGTCGGGCTTTTCCCGGTGATCGGGATCCCCTTGCCCTTCTTTAGCTATGGGGGCAGTAGTATGCTGTCGTTCACGGTCCTGCTGTTCATTTTACTGAAGCTTGATGCCCATCGTGGCCAAATGTTGCAGCGTATCATTTAGTGCCCGCCTATTTGCCCATAAGTTTGGTGTGGTCTCCCTACCTTTGACCTGACCTTATGCAGTTCACCTCACGCCTGATCGAAAATGCTGTCAATGAGATTTCCCGCCTGCCTGGCATCGGGAAGAAGTCAGCTTTGCGTGCGGTCCTACATATCCTGAAGCAGGACGAAAAAATGGCCCTCCAGCTTGCTGAAAGCATCAGGGCGGTGCGGCTAGAAATTAAACTATGCCAGACCTGCTTCAATATTAGTGATCTGGAACATTGCAGCATCTGCACCAACGAGCGGCGCGACCGGACCATCTTATGTGTGGTTGAGGATATGCGTGACGTGATGGCCCTAGAGAACACAGCCCAGTACCGAGGTGTTTATCATGTGTTGGGTGGCGTGATATCTCCCATAAATGGCATTGGCCCATCTGATCTAAGGATAGAGCAGTTGATCAATCGTGTGGAGCTGGCACAAGACAATCCCATTGCAGAGGTCATTTTGGCCCTGAGCCCCACGATGGAAGGCGACACCACCGGGCTATACCTCCAACGCATGTTGGCAGGCAA
>CANHWS010000109.1 GCA_947464365.1 Cytophagaceae bacterium
AGGCCTTCCGTGATGCCAACACCCGTGTCGAAAACCGGCCAGAGTGGATGATCATCAAGATGGTCCCTGTTATCCCGCCCGAGCTGCGCCCATTGGTTCCGCTAGACGGTGGACGTTTTGCGACTAGTGATCTTAACGACCTCTATCGCCGTGTCATCATTCGGAACAACCGCCTCAAGCGCCTGATCGAGATCAAAGCGCCAGAGGTGATCCTCCGGAACGAAAAACGCATGTTGCAAGAAGCTGTTGACAGCCTTTTTGACAATAGCCGTAAGGTCAATGCCGTCCGTGCCGAAGGCAACCGCGCCCTCAAGTCCCTGTCCGACATGCTGAAAGGCAAGCAAGGACGGTTCCGCCAAAACTTGCTCGGCAAGCGTGTTGACTACTCTGGCCGTTCGGTCATCGTGGTTGGCCCTGAGCTGAAACTACATGAGTGCGGTCTGCCTAAGGATATGGCAGCCGAGCTTTTCAAACCGTTTATTATCCGCAAGCTCATTGAGCGCGGGATCGTCAAGACGGTCAAGAGTGCCAAGAAGATCGTTGATCGTAAGGACCCAGTCGTTTGGGATATCCTCGAGAACGTGCTGAAAGGCCACCCAGTCCTGCTTAACCGTGCGCCTACACTCCACCGTTTGGGTATTCAGGCCTTCCAGCCTAAACTCATCGAGGGCAAAGCTATCCAGCTGCACCCATTGGTCTGTACCGCGTTCAACGCCGACTTTGACGGTGACCAGATGGCCGTCCACGTGCCGCTGGGTAACGCCGCCATCCTAGAGGCCAGCATGCTAATGCTTGCGAGCCACAACATCCTGAACCCTGCCAACGGCGCCCCAGTTACGGTTCCGTCTCAGGACATGGTTTTGGGGCTGTATTACATCACCAAGATGCGCCTCAGCACCCCTGAGGAAACCGTAGCTGGTCAGGACATGATCTTCTTCTCTCCGGACGAAGTGATCATTGCTGTCAACGAAGGTAAAGTGAGCAAACATGCCCGCATCAAGGTTCGGGTTAACGTCCGGAATGCGGATGGTTCATTGTCCAACCAATTGGTCGAGACCACCGCTGGTCGTGTCTTGTTTAACCAAATGGTGCCTTTGGCTGTCGGCTATATTGACCGTCTGCTGACCAAAAAAGAACTCCAGAAAGTTATTTCTGAGGTCTTCAAGATCTGCGGAATGGCTCGTACTGCCCAGTTCCTGGACGACATCAAACACCTTGGCTTCCAGTCTGCCTTCAAAGGTGGTCTGTCTGTAGGTCTTAACGATGTCAAGATCCCGGCCGAAAAAATGATCCTGATTAACAGCGCTAAGGAAGAAGTCCAGGTCGTTGTTGATAACTATCAGGACGGTCTGATCACCGACAACGAGCGCTACAACCAAGTCATTGACATCTGGACCCGTGTGAACTCAAAAATCACCGAGACCCTGATGAAGCAGCTCGAGAACGACGACCAAGGCTTCAATAGCATCTTCATGATGATGCACAGCGGTGCCCGTGGTAGCCGCGAGCAAATTCGTCAGCTAGGTGGTATGAGGGGGCTGATGGCTAAGCCACAGAAAAACCTACAAGGCTCTGTTGGTGAGATCATCGAGAACCCAATCCTATCAAACTTCAAAGAAGGTCTTGACGTATTGGAGTACTTTATCTCTACCCACGGTGCCCGTAAAGGCCTTGCTGATACGGCACTCAAAACGGCTGATGCAGGTTACCTGACCCGTCGTTTGGTGGACGTTGCTCAGGACGTTGTCATCAACGAAGAGGATTGCGGTACCCTCCGTGGCCTCGAGGTGATGGACCTGAAAGACAATGACAACCTGATCGAGTCACTTGCGGACAGGATCTTGGGTCGTGTTACAGTCCACAACATCTATCACCCTGTTACCAACGAACTGCTGATCACGGCAGGCGATGACGTAACAGAGGAAATTGCGGCTGATATCGTTGCTGCTGGTATCGACAGGGTCGAGATCCGCTCGGTATTGACCTGCGAAACCAAGCGTGGAGTTTGCGCCAAATGCTACGGACGTAACCTTGCAACTGGCAAATTGGTGCAGCGTGGTGAGGCTGTTGGTGTTATCGCTGCTCAGTCGATTGGTGAGCCTGGTACACAGCTAACCCTCCGTACGTTCCACGTCGGTGGTACTGCTGGTAACAGCACAGTTGATGCTAACCTGAAAGCTAAGTATGACGGTGTCATAGCCTTCGAAGAAGTCGAGGTCCTGCCTACTACAACAGCCGATGGCAAACCAACAGATGTGGTCAAGAGCCGTATCGGTGAGGTTATGATCATCGAGCCGAAGTCAGGTAAAGTCCTGATGACGAACTCGGTACCATTTGGTTCTTACCTCAAGGTCAAAGCTGGCCAAGCCGTCAAGGCAGGCGACGAGCTTTGTACTTGGGATGCTTGGAACGCCGTTATCCTTTCTGACATCAGCGGTACCATCCACTTTGACGCCATCGAAGAGAGCATCACGTTCCGCGAGGAGTCTGATGAGCAAACCGGCCGTAGTGAGAAGGTGATCATCGAGTCTAAAGACAAAAACAAAAACCCAGCGATCCGTATCGTCGGAGACAATGAGCGTAGCTACAACCTACCGGTTGGTGCCCACCTCGTCGTCGAAGATGGTCAGGTGATCAGTGCTGGCCAGATCCTGTGTAAGATCCCACGTCAAGTTGGTCGTACCCGCGATATCACCGGTGGTCTGCCACGTGTTACCGAGCTTTTCGAGGCACGTAACCCGAGCAACCCGGCTGTTGTCAGCGAGATCGATGGTGAAGTAACGTTTGGCGGTGTCAAACGTGGTAACCGCGAGATCATGATCGAGAGCCGTGACGGTATCAAGAAGAAGTACATGGTGCCACTGGCCAAGCACATTCTGGTCCAGACCAATGACTTCGTCCGTGCTGGTATGCCACTAAGCGATGGTAGCATCACCCCGAACGACATCTTGTCGATCAAGGGTCCAACTGCCGTCCAAGAACACTTAGTGAACGGCATTCAGGAAGTTTATCGCCTCCAAGGTGTCAAGATCAATGACAAACACATCGAGTGTATCGTCCGTCAGATGATGCAGAAGGTCGAGATCGTAGATGCTGGCGACACAATGTTCCTCCAGAACCAAGTCGTTGACAAGTGGACTTTCCGCACCGAGAACGATGGTATCATGGACAAGAAGGTTGTTGTTGAGGCTGGTGATAGCACCGTGCTAGAGCCTGGCCAGATCATCAGCGCCCGCCAACTGCGTGACGAAAACTCTGCGCTCAAACGCAAAGACATGCGCCTAGTCGAGGTACGTGATGCCAGCCCAGCTGTTTCGCGCCCAACCTTGCAAGGTATCACCCAGGCATCACTGGGTACAGAGAGCTTTATCTCTGCTGCATCGTTCCAGGAAACTACCAAGGTCCTGAGCGAAGCCAGTATCCGGGGCAAAGTTGATCACCTGCTTGGCCTTAAAGAGAACGTGATCGTCGGTCACCTGATCCCGGCCGGTACTGGTCAGCGTGTGTTTGACAGCCTCATCGTTGGTGCCAAGTCAGACCAAGAGCGCCTTGCCACGATCGACCCAGCTGTCTATGCTGAGGAAATCATCAAGGCCAATACGCCTGCACGTCGCATCCCGCGCCGCGAGTCGGTTTCATAGTCTCGTCCCGAATAGCAGGCAACTGCTAGCCTAGATTTATCTACCTGCCCAGTGACTGTTATGGTTGCTGGGCAGGTTTTTTTTGGGGGGATGGGAGTTAGACCCATATAGATGTAAGCAAAGGCCTGTTATGAGGAAATACACCAATGAAGTATGTGCAGGGCTAAGGAAAGTTTGTTACCGTGGGCAACCTTAATACCCAATCAACTGTCTGCCTTAAGTACACCAATTGACTAGTAAAGCAGGATGGACGGGCTTACACCCTTTCGACCTCCCTAGCTTAAACCTTACTTCTCAGCCCATCAATCTCATTAAACGTATACCTCACATGGATTTTCGAAGATTAATTAGTCGCACACGGCTATTGCTTGTGGGCATGTTTTGCGTACTTGGGCACACTAGTTTTGGGCAAGTTGCGGGCTCCGATTGGGCCGAGCAGGTTGGGTATAGTCGTTACAATAAGCTTTTTTACCCTGTAAGTGCCAATACAATTGCCTACTATCCTGCCACCGGGGATATATCCATCATCTGGACTTATGCGCGGGGCATTAATCCATTTGGTCGGACCGTGGGCTACAATCACTATAACAAACGAAGCAATCGTTGGCTTTGGTCCGCTGGTATCAACAATCCTGGTAGTATGGATGACTCCTGTAATTATCAATTATCACCGTTGGTGCCGAGTTGTTCAAGCCTTAGGGCTGGAGTGGACTTCGATAATGGAAGAGTTGGTTGGCCCAACCTGATTTGGGATGGGCAAAGGGAAGCTGTTGTTAGTTATACCACCTATCTCACTGACCCTTCCGGCCTAACAAGAATACATACCATGCAGCCTAGGTCTGGGGCCTATTTAGCACAAATGCCCCAAGGGCAATTGGCGGTGGATACTGTCAGGAGAGATCTTACGAAGGATGCCGTATTCCACGTAACTGCCAGTGCAGGTGCTAATAACTATCTCCTGACATACTCTGATGACACCTTGAATAACCAAGGGCTTTTAGATGGTGGAACTTCAAACAGTCTGATCCTCTATCATAGCACCAATTTAGGGACTACCTGGACTCCAAATATTGTTCCTTTTATCAATGTTGCCAATGGGGTGAAGTCCATAGCAAACTATGGCTATACCATCGATGCTCGAAATGATATGGTGGCAATCGTGGTCCAGACATTTGTGACACCAGATATAGGAATTGCTACCTATTTGTTGAAGTCTAGCTATAGAGGGCAGCCTGGCACATGGACCTCTAGGTTGATTTCGAGGCGTGTACTAAAGGACTCCATCCGGATTGGTGGACTACTTTGTTTACCCACTGATGACGGTGAGCATAGTGTGCTGATTGACAACAATGGGAAGGTGCATGTTTCCGCTCATGCTGGTCTTTGGGAACTTGATTCTGCCATCGCTGGCTTTACGAGGCGGCACTCAATAAACGGTGGTTTTCAGAATGCTTCTTCCTCTAGGTTGTACTATTGGAACGAAGATATGGACGACAATACAGGATACTGAACCTTATGTTCTTTGGTTGACGTTAACCGAAATGGTCGGATTGATATCGTAGATTACGGATTGCGAACTAATCCAGGCACATATAGTAGGGCAGGTTTATCGGATTCTAAGCTAAGTGTCGACCAGTCCAATAACCTATATATCACTTACAGTGCCTGTGTTGAAGGGTCTGCACCTACCTACAACCGGAATACCACCCGTGACATCTATGTTGTTGCCTCGTACAACGGTGGTCTCAACTGGACCAACCCCATCAATATTGCTGGGCGTCTGGCGATAACTAACTGCTTCACTAGTGATGATGGATCATCAGGATCTGGTTCGTATGAGGAAGCATTTCCTAGTGTGATTAAGCGTATTGGTAGTGATGAAAAACTCCATCTTACGTTCTCCTCTGGTTCAGAAGCTGGCTTTGGCTATCGCTTATTTTCTTCAACAGGTATTCTTGCCCCCTACATGATCTCCTACAAAGCCATTAATATACGTGACATTGAGGGATCGTTCCTAAAGGCCAATTTGCCCACACAGGTATGCGCAGGGGCTACCATCCCAATCACTGTCTCTGCGCCAACCAATCGGGTATGTATTTATGGCCCATTGACATCATCAACTGTTTTTCGGGCTGAGCTTGATACTACAGGGAAATCAACATTTAATCAATCCATAATCCTAGGAACTTTTACTGGCAATCCAAATGGTGGGACGATCAGTGCCAGATTTCCGAATAACTGGAGTGGTTCTGGTTATATCCGTATTGTGGCCAACAACGAGGACCTAACTGCCAATCCAATAAGATATCAGTCCACAACGGGCGAATATGCTGTTTATGTAAGTAGCGGATCTCCTGCTGTGTCTCCAACCAATATCATCGTGAAGTCAGGCGGGGTTGCGGTTGTGCCGAATGCCAATATTTGTTCTGGCAAATGTTTACGCATTCAGGTTGATAGCTCAGTTAATGCCAACCTATTCGACTGGACGCTCAGCCCGACCTCCGCTGGCACCATCCAACCTGCTGGAGACCCTTACTTTGGTCCCACGAGGTCTGCGGTTATTCTAAACACTAACTACCAAGGTCCTCTTACCATATCTGTCAGGGCTCGTAATGCTTGTGGCTCTAGCGCTCAGGCTGCTTTTACGGTCAACGTCGTTGGCGGCACTGCACAATACCAAAGCACTGGGGTGATGACCACCAATCTGGTGGGTGGCCAGTGGCTATACGCTACCGCGCTCACTGGCTCCTTTGCGCCGCTCAGTCCACCACAGCTTTCGAGTACCTTTGATCTGCGTGCTTCGGGGCAGCCTAATGGCTACTACCGCTATGATGATGGCAGCTGCCCTAGCAACATCCTCTATTATAGCACCACTGTTGGCCTTAGCACCGAGGCGGCATCTATTGCTTTCCAGGTATATCCGAATCCTGCCACAGTTGCCTTCTGGATTGAGGCAGCGCTTAAAGACGGCCCTGCTGAAGTGGTTATCTATAATGGTGTTGGTCAGGTGATGCACCAAGGCAACCTAGCCCCAGTCGAGGGACAATCATCTGTCCTAGATGTCAAGACCACAGGCTTCCAGCAAGGCGTATACTGGGTGCGTATAAGCGGTGGCCAATTCAAAGCTGTCCGGCAGGTGGTTGTGCGCTAGTTTCATTTTTTTATTGACTGTTGGGAATGCCAATGTTCAAGTACCCATGAGCTACACCCCATACTCTGGCCTGCCCGCTATCTCCGCAAAATGTCTGGACTCTGGGCTTTGGATAAAGGGCCTAAAACTGATGATACAAGTCAGTTCTAGGTTAAGTTTTTGAGGCATCATCAATGGACCTGAGTCGACTATCCATCACAGTGCCTAGGATACCATTGTGACCATTATATGGATCGGACTGAACAAATAGTATAGGCTCCAAGCTTCAAAAGCCATTGGGGAGTCTAATGGTTGCAGACTTTGCACAACCTATTGATGAAAAGTCAAATCTATACTCCTCGATATTATGGAGGTGTCGGCCTGCATCTTGATGCTACCAGTCCTTGATCAAAGACTTTTGTGCCAGCCTCGACTGCTAATTATCCTTATGACATTACTCAGCAGCAGGCTCCGTTGGCTCTGGGTCTTTAGCTTCTGGCAGTGCAGCAGATGCCTCTTCCGTGGTGTTGGCCTCTGCCTTCTTTTTCCGGAAGAGATTCACCAAATAGGCACCTAGCCCACCAACCCCAAGGATGATGACCTTGATAAACTTCAGGAAAAACGCTGCAATGATCGAGAAGAACCCAGCCTTGGCCAGCACCTTGCCTGCAATCAGGCCACCGATGCCATACGCTGCTAGTTTGTCAATTGAGCTGTCAAACTCGTCATATCGGCTACCTGGTGTCACGACGAATTTGTCTAGCAAGTTCTCGCCAGCAGTTTTGACTTCAGCTAGGGTTGATTTGTCACAAACAGCATTGATCAAAACCTTGCCTTCACGGGTCAGGACTACAAAGTTATAGTTGATGGTTGCTGTCGAGTCTTGCCCGAACCTCAGATCTTTGGCCCAGTGGAGCACATGTTTTTTGGCATCATAGAATGGCGAGGAAGCCCATCCTAAAAGCTGAATCGGTTGATAACCAGCCTCGATGCGTTCTGGATTTTCCTCAGTTAGCGACGACTTCATGTCCTCTAGCAACTCTTCGTAATCCATATCTTCCGCATCCGAGTCATCTATATGACCATCGCCAATGTATGAAATGACATAGAAGAACCCGCGCATCGTCGAGTCAGGATTGATTGCTACGATCAATCCCAAGACATCCTCATCTGGTGGATTGCCGAGTGATACTAGGTATTGATTTGCGTCTTTCTTGTTGAGAAACAGGTGATTTGGTGGCAGGGTGATTTTACCGATTTTGCCAATGTCAAACGTGCCGCTGTATTTTGGGTCATATTGATAGGCAGAATCTTGGCCTACAGCCTCTGCCTCCTGATCCGCTTCCTGACCAAAACAATGGGTCGGGAGCAAGCTACCAACGAACAATAGTACCAGGATAAATGCGTAGGAAATGATGGACTTTGTCACGTGGTAGCTTGTAAGTGATGGGGTTAGGCACCAATAATAGGCTCACAAACATAAGTACGGCTTCGGAATCTGTAATTGGTTGAGGCCCAAGAAAATTTTAAACGAGCGAACGTGAAAGAATATTGTAAAAGCTAGGCAACCTTAACTGTGAATCACTTGTCTTCCTTTAGTACACCAATTGGTTAGTAAAGCAGCATTGATAGGCAATTGCCCTATTTCCCTCCCCAACGTAGCTTACTACTGACCCCTCGTAGCATCGATCACGTTTAATTTTTACCTAGCATGGATTTTCGAAGATTAATTAGTCGCACACGGCTATTGCTGGTGTGTATGCTCTGTGTAATAGCGCAGACAAGTTTTGGGCAATATGTAGTTGGTTCGGATTGGGCGGACCAAGTTGGGTATAGCCGCTTCAACATGATTTTTAGTGGCACTAGCACCAATACCATTGCCTACTATCCTGCCACCGGGGATATATCCATCATCTGGACCTATGCGCGGGGCATTAATCAGTTTGGTCGGACAGTTGGCTACAATCATTTTGACAAACGGAGCAACCGTTGGCTCTGGTCTGGCGGCATCACTAATCCTGGTAGCATTGGTGACTCCTGCAACTATCAAGTTTCGCCATTGATGCCTGCATGTAACAGTCAACAAACAGGATCTGGATTTCAGAATGGAAGAGTAGGTTGGCCCAATTTGATTTGGGATGGGCAACGAGAGGCAATAGTTAACTATGCTGCCTATCCTAATGACCCTAATGGCTTTACAAGAATACATACTATGAAGCCGAGATCTGGGTCATATCTGGCGCAAATGACACAAAGCCGGGTGGCGGTGGATACTGTAAGAAGGGATATCACTAAGGAGGCCTTGTTCCATACAACAGCTAGTGCGGATGCAAACAACTATCTCCTCACGATATCTCATGATACACTCAATAACCCTGGGCTATTAGCTGGGGGTACTTTAAACAATCTAATCCTTTACCATAGCACCAACTTGGGTACCACTTGGACGCCCAATACCATTCCTTTTGTCAATGTGGCCAATGGTATTAGTAATGTTTGGGGGTATGTTGCCATCGATGCCAAGGACAATATGGTTGCAATTGTTGCAGAATGTAATAATGCAAAAGGTGATGACCGTCGAACGTACCTGTTTAAATCAAGCTACAAAGGGTTGCCAGGTACATGGTCATCCAGATTGATTGCACAGCGGACAAAAAGCGATGTGGCCAATCTGGGAGGGAAATTTGTCACCCCAGCAGGCGATGGCCTATATAGTGTGCTGATTGACAACGCCAACAAAGTTCATATTTCAATGCATGCCGGCAGTATCAATCTAGATTCGTTTAGCGTTGGGATATATGGTAACGGAGGCCTTCCGAATGCATCGTTTTCCAAACTCTATTACTGGAACGAGGATATGCAGGGTGTCAATGGTTATCGCACTTTGACCGGGATCCTAGACCTTAACCATGATGGGATGATCGATACTCCGGATTATGGGCAAGCTGGAGCCCCTGGCACTTATTTCCATGCGGGTTTATCATTTTCAAACATGAGTGTGGATCAATACAACAACCTTTACATCACCTATAGTGGTTGTGTTGAGGGCACCCAAAACACAAGCAACTCGGAGGTAACCCGCGACCTTTATGTTATGGCGTCTTATGATGGAGGGGTAAGGTGGACCAACCCCATTAATATTGCAGGGCGCTTGTCAATCCGGAACTGTCGTTCGGATGACGACGGTTCAACAGGGGCCGGTATCTACGAAGAAGCTTTCCCTTCAGTCGTCAAACGCATTGGGGCAGATGATAAACTGCACATTGCGTTTTACTCGAGTCATTATGCAGGATTTCATCCTGCGGCAAACCTCTCAACACGAAATATGAGAGAATATCTAGTCTCCTATAAAGCCATCAGCACTCATGACATCGAGGGCTCATTCCTGAAGGCCAATTTGCCTACCCAAGTTTGTGCTGGGGCAACAATACCAATCACGGTATCTGCACCTACCAATCGGGTTTGTATTTATGGCCCATTAACTGCTACATCGGTGTTTCGGGCAGAGCTAGACACCACGGGGTTTGGGG
>CANHWS010000110.1 GCA_947464365.1 Cytophagaceae bacterium
TGGAATAACTACTGCTGGTAGTTATACAGTTTTGGCGGTCTCATCTCTAGCTTGTAATATCAGCATGATTGGTAGCGCCAATGTCATCATCAATCCATTACCAAATATTGGGGCTACTGCAAGTCAGCCAATCATTTGCGATAATGATACTACTACATTGACTGCAACCGGCGGAGTGTCTTATGCTTGGTCAGGAGCTGGGTTGTTATCAAATACTGGAAATTCTGTTAGGGTCACGCCACCCGGTACATCTACCTACCAAGTTATTGGTACCGATATTAATGGTTGTACCAATACTTTTAGCGTAACCATTACCGTTAATCCGCGCGCAGGAGTAATTGCAAGCCCAACTAGCCAACTTATTTGTAGTGGGGATATTACAGGTATAAGTTTGTCCTCCAATGTTGCAGGTGCCACCTTTGCTTGGACGGCCACTTCATCATCAGGACTGGTTTCGGGCTTTTCTAATGGGTTTGGTGGTAATGTTATTCAGCAAACACTTGTCAATAACACTACATCACCGCAAACCGTAACCTACTCTGTGGTAGGCACCGCTATTGGTTGTAGTGGGGCTCCTACAATAGTAGTAGTGACTATTGCTCCTGCTATTGTAATCACTCAGCCAAATTTGTCTTTCTGTTCTGGCGAACCTTTTGTCATTGCGCCTACATTTAATCTCTTGGGGACCACTTTTGACTTAAATGTAATAAGCAGTAACCCTGCGATTACAGGATTTATTGGTGGTACTAACCTTACTTCGAGTAATCAAACACTTGTCAACACTACCTCATCAGTTCAAACAATGGTAGTAGGTCTTACTCCAAAAGATGGAGTGTGTACAGGTAGTCCGATTACGGCCATTCTTACCATTAGGCCTAAGCCAGTGGTTATACCATCAGCCACAGTCGTCAGACTTTGTGGTACGGGATCCGTCACGATTAACTTTACTAATACCGTAGGTGTCGGCACCTATAATACGACCCTAAAGAGTTCGCTAAATACTGTAGGGGCTAGTTCGCCAGGGGCAGGAGACTCATTTACGCAAACCTTAACAAACACCTCTAACAGCTTACCCGGACAGGTTGTATATCAGGTTGTGGCTACTGTTGCGGGCTGTAAATCCGACACCGTTAGTATCACCGTTCAATTAGACCCAACTCCAATTGTCCAGGTTGTTGCCGCGTCAGACACTATTTGTAGTGAAGACCAAGTGAGTATCCAGCTTTCCTCAACAGTTGTTGGCAGTACCTATACCTGGACAACCACAACCACAGGGAGTATAACAGGTGCGGCAAGTGGTTCTGGTAATAGCATCAATCAAGTCTTGATTAACAATTCCTCCACTTCAATAGGTACCGTAAGCTATAGAATTAGCGTGTTTGCCAATGGTTGTCAGGGCAAAGATTCGGTTGTTGTCATTTTGGTTAAGCCACTGCCAGTCACTACACATACACCGAATAGCACCAGCTTCTGCATTTCCGGACAAACGAATATCACCCTAAGTGCAAGTATTCCCGGCTCAGCCATCTCGTGGATAGTGCAGACAACAGGACCTGTAACGGGTGCTACACCAGGTATTGGCAACAGCATAGTGCAGCAACTAACCAACGCCAGCCGAACCGATATTGGTTACGTCAGGTACATTGCAACAAGCATCTCGGATGGATGTGTGGGCAAACCTGATACGGTGTTAGTCCAGGTAAATCCTAAGCCACTTGCAGGCTTTGCGGTTAGGCCTGATACCACGTATTGTATCAATACAAGTGTTAACCTAACCAACACGACCCTAGCCATCAATGGTACTACGATCTCGTATGCATGGGACTTCGGAAATGGCCGCAGCAGTGCTGCAATCAATGGCAGTGTCGTATACGCTGCTATTGGTCAATACACCATTCGGCTGATAGCTACTAGTGCAGAGGGCTGCGCTGACACTACTTGGCGTACCATTCGGCTAGTTGATATCCCTAGGGCGTCATTTACCAAGACCACTCCCGCCAGTGATTGTGCTCCCGTCACTGTTTCCTTTGCCAATACGAGCTATGCACCTGCCTTTGACGCATCCCCGACCTATTTCTGGGACTTCGGAAATGGCCAAACAAGCAGCGGCCCTAGTGGTAGTGTTAGGCAGTATCTTGGCAGTCCAAAGCAAGACACTACCTACTATGTAACCTTGACCGTTACTGGGCGCTGTGGGATTAGTATTTATCGCGACTCCGTTAAAGTGCTGCCACGGCCTACCGCTCGTTTCCTTGTAGAGTCTGACACAGTTTGCGCAAGGTTGCCAGTCCGGGTTGCTAACAACAGCATTGGTCAGGCCACGCGCTATCGCTGGAGTTTTGGCGATGGATCGCCAGATTCGATTCTGCGTGATAACAGAACCATAATCCATAGTTTCCAACATTTTGGCAGTAGAGATACCACGTTTTTTGTGAGGCTTATTGCCTCCAATCTTTGCGGGATTGATACAGTTGTTCAGCCAGTTGTCGTGAGACCGAATGCGGTTTTTGCCTTGTTCAATACAGATAGGAATGCCGGCTGCACACCTCTTGCAGTCAACTTTACCTCTAATCAATCAGGCAGCGCCCAAGTAATCTGGATATGGGGAGACGGACAGCAAGATGTTGGTGGCTTTAGCAGACGCCATACGTATCTCAACAACACAAGTAACATAGTCACCTATCGTGCTTCAATCATTGCCTTTAGTGGCACTTGCTCGAGAGATACTTTCTATAAGGAAATCGTCGTCCATCCGTTGCCACTGGTTTCCTTCACCACCAACAAACGGACTATCTGTCTTGGTGATACCATAAGGTTTACCAATACATCAGCAACTGGTATATCTTCATTCTGGACACTGGGCGACAACACGACTAGCACAGCCACAGTTCCTAGTCCTAAAATATACACTTCGCCAGGGGTATATAGGATCACCCTCAGAGGCACCAACACCGGTCCTTTTGGCTGTGTTTCCACGTTTACTGACAGTGTAGTAGTACTTCCTAGCCCAATAGTCAGGGCGCGCTACACCACAGATACCACCCGAGGGTGTGAGCCGCTGCGTATTACATTTAGACTGCAAACCATTGGTGCATTATCATGGCGATTTGATTTTGGTGACGGCAACTCCGTAGCCAACCAACGGGCTGTAACGCATACGTACTTGACGGCAGGCACCTATCGGCCCCGTTTGGTGGTTGAAGGCGTATGTAACCGCGACTCCATCCAAGGGCTACCTATCACAGTAGCGCCTAGTCCATTGGTCAGGTTTGTGACCGACAGACCTAGCTATTGCCAAGGGGACACCCTATATTTAACAAACCAGTCTGCGCCAAACCTTGGGTATCGCTGGTCGTCAAGTGGTAGTTGGACCTCCAACTTGCAGAATCCGACCTCAATAGCACTTCGAGATACTGGTCTGTTTACGATTACCCTCAGGGGCCGATCATTAACGTCACCCTTCTGCGAATCTGTTTTTGACGTTACCGTCCGGGTCCATCCAAAACCGATTGCTAGGTTTAGCGGGCCTGGTGGCGTCGTACTTCAGGCCTGCCAAGGACAACCGGTTAACTTCATCAATCAAAGCATCCAAGCTGATCAGGTGCTCTGGAACTTCGGTGTGGCTGGGGCCACAAGCCTTGCCCGTGACCCTAGTTATACCTATGCCGGCAGCGGTCTATACAAGGTGTTGCTAACTGTCTATTCTACTTTTGGGTGCCTAGATACCGTCTCCAGATTTGTTAACGTGTATCCAGCACCGGCGCCTGCCTTCTCAGTGTCAGATACCGCGGGTTGCTCACCACTGACGATAAGCTTTAGCAATCAAACAGGCTATCCTAATCAGCTACAGGGTAATCTGACTTGGCATTTAGGAAATGGATTGTTGTACAACGGCCATTCAAATGTGCCAAGCCAAACCTATATCAATACAACTGCTCAGCCAGTTATGTACCGTATAGCGCTCTATGCGACAACCACATTTGGCTGCCGCGACTCTGCGGTCAGGACCATTACCGTATTCCCACGGCCAAAGCCTGCTTTTGTTACCCTACGAGATACCCTCAACCAAGACAGCGCCGTATTCACATTCCTGAATCGTACCCGCCCTGCTGGCAACTGGACCTATACCTGGCGCTGGGGAGATGGGCGTGATACGACAGTCACGGATACGCTACCAATTGTGCACCGTTATGACACCGTGGGTCGGATGCGTGTGAGCCTCGTGGTAGTAACACCAAATGGTTGCCGAGACTCTGTTGTCAGGTTTGTGGTGATCCGACCTGTAAAACCAATCGTGTCCTTCGTCCTTAATGAAGGAGATACCGTAATAGGTTGTCGGCCGCTTACCATATCAGTTAAAAACCAGACACGATATGGCCGGGATTACCGTTGGGATTTCGGCAATGGTGTCCTCTATAATGTAGCAGCCCCTCCACCAGTTACCTACTACAATGCTGGGGTGTACAGCATCAAGCTATTGGTCAGAAATGCAGCAGGTAATGATAGCTTAATCAAACGAAGGGTAGTGGTCGCGGAAGATAACCCGAAGGCAGCCTTCTCTCTTAGCCCTGCTGAGGTAGTCGTCCCTGACCAAGCAACTCAGTTCGTGAACCTGTCTCGTGGTGCCACTTCCTACAGATGGAACTTTGGTGATGGTAGTACCTCCGAGGAGGTAAGTCCGAGGTACACCTATCAAGACACTGGCCGGTTTGATGTTACGCTTATTGCTGCCACGCGTGGGGGCTGTCTGGATACCTTCACCATTCGACAGGCGGTTAAAGCCAGGTTTGATGGCCGGATAGTAGTGCCTAATGCCTTCACCCCGCTTAGCACCACTGGATTAAACGACGTCTTCCTACCCAAAATGGATGGTGCCATCGCCTATCGTATGCTCATCTTTAGTCGTTGGGGTGAGATTATGTTCGAAAGTACGGACCAAAATTCGGGTTGGGATGGTCGTCATCGAGGGCAAATGTGTACCCCTGATCAGTATGTGTATCGCATAGAGGTCACCTTTAGCAATGGGATCTCTAAAACTGAAACTGGCAAAGTTTACCTCGTCCGCTAAACGCATTAATTATGAAAAGAATCATCAGCATAATTTGCAGCTTGCTTTGCACCAGTATTGCGTATTTAGCCAAGGCTCAGGATCCTCAGTTTTCCCAAACCTTTAATGCGCCACAATACCTAAACCCTGCCCTAGTAGGCGGCGAACAATTGACCCGCGTCGGCTTAAACCACCGTGGCCAATGGTTGGGTATGCCTGGTTACTTTATATCTACGATGGCATCTGTAGATGCCTATATCCAACCAATTGGTAGAGGGTCTAACTCCGCACTCCGGAATCTTGGCGTCGGCGGGTTCATCCTGAACGATGTGTCCGGCGGGGCTGGCCTTGTGCGCAATCACGCTGCCGCAACCTTCAGCTGTGAGTTTGCCCTTACGGATAGACTCGCCTTCCGTACAGGTGGGCAGGTAGGCTTTGGCCAGCAAACCATTAACTTCTCTAAACTAGTTTTTGGGGATATGATTAGTACAACAGGCTTAACTGGCTTACCCTCTCAGGAGGGACTTGCCGGAAGTCAGACCATTATCTATCCTGAGATTGCTTGGGGCGGAATGCTGTACTCGCCTAGTTTTCAATTTGGTCTTTCGCTACATCATCTTAATCAGCCCAACATTAGCTTCATTGGTGATAGGGCCACTTTGCCGATAAGATTTACCGCGCATACCAGCTGGATCATACCAATACTATTGTCGCAAGATAAACGCAAGGCACCCTTGCAATACGTCAAACCATTCATCATGTACCGCCGACAAGGTGTTTATGATCAGTTTGATGCAGGGGCAAATGTCATGCTTGATCCCATCGTATTAGGTTTATGGTACCGTGGCTTGTTGCTGAAGCAAGAAGGGCGCACCTGGAATAACCAAGATGCAATCTGTTTATACTTCGGTGTCAACTGGGGCGATTTTGAGTTCGGGACGAGTTATGACGTTACTGTGTCACGACTGGATCCTGCCACCACTGGTGGGTCTTATGAGATCAGTTTGAGGTACCTTATCGGTAAATCTCAGGTCAGAAACATAAATGGTTTCACAGCCTCTGGAGATCGAGGCACCTCTTGCCCTTCTTGGTCCAATCCGCTAAAACGGAACAAGAATCCGTGGAACCGCAATAGGTCATATCAACCTAAACGGTGGTAGGAGGGCAAGGGTGGGTAGTTCTTTATTAATGTCCAAAATATCGTGGTTGCAAGTCTTGCACCCCATTCCTACCTTAGCCCAACCAACCAATACCAACCAGCTTCTATGACGCGTGCGATAGTTATTTCGGCCTTGTTCAGTCTCGCATTGGCCCTCACCGCCTGCACCAAAAACTATTACCTGCCTGCAAGCCTTGACAACCTCTTGCTCAAGATTGATGTGCCAGAAAGTCCTCACCCATCTTGGTTGTCGGAAAATTATTTTATTAAAATTGAGCAAAGAGAAGTGCCAAATTTTGGACCCTATTATCTTTGTTATGGTTACTGCTTTTATTCTAACAATACCTATTCTGGATTTTTTCGCAGGTTTCGAGGTAAATACACCCGTGAGGCCTTACAGGATTCACTTAAAGTTATTTTTCTTAATGATCCTTTAAGTGTTTACGTGCCAACTGAATTTTACCCTCATTACATCGTAAATGACACATTGAAATTAATAAAAAGGTATCAAATGGATTTCAATAAATATTTCTTTCGTGATAACGTAATTGTCACTAATTTTGAAGATGGTGCGGGTACCACTATCGGTAATTTTACTCCAGTTGTATCTTCATATAGGTACAGGTTTATTGTCGATACGGTCAATAAAACATTGTATTTTAAAGAACCTCATTATAGGGTAACTGGTAAATCTTTTGCAACCATTAATGACCCTACCACCAAAACGGAAGGCCCCTATCTACCATTCCCAGTCAAGCTGCCACCTTATGATAAGTCCGATCCCATCAACTATTGGCACCCCTTCCGCAAATGGAAAGCCCGCCTAGACTCCATCAACGCAGGCCAACGCCCACCAGAGGTTTATGTGCCTAGGTAGGGGGCTGGGTTGAAAGTTTTGCGTTGTATTTTCTACCTTAGCCCTGCTAAACCCCATTAGCCTTTACCTGAAATGAGAGCACTCATCATAATTCTTATCGTTCTGGTAGGGTGTAAAGCCCCTAATTTCTATCGCCTAGGGATTAAGCAATACCTGTTGCCAATCATTGATGTACCAGAATCAAGACGGCACTCTTTCTTGAGTCAAGGAGTATTTATCAACCAAACTTTTCGCACAAAGAATGAATTTGGCCCTATACCACCAATTTGGGAAATTGAAATGGTTATTTTCTATAAAAATAGAACCGCTCGTGAGTGGTATTGCTTAAGTCAACGCAGGCTTGATGGCCGAGGTTTGGATTCTTTATTGAGTAATTATTTTAGCCAAGTCGATAAATTGCCTCAGTATTACAAGGTAAAAAACGATACACTTCTTACAACAAGTGCATTTGCACATTACATAATGGGACCAATATCATTTTTGACGAATGATACCATCTCCATTTCTTCTGTCTACCATGCAAGCTCATCATTTAATATAGGCCAATGGTATGAGTTTGTTAATAGCCAGTACAAAATCGACACATTAGAGAAAAAGGCCTATTTATTAAACCCAATAGATTATTATAAGTCTTTTCGTAATTTAGTTGTTGCTTCAGATTCTGTTGTGCTTAATAAACGATCAACTTCGCAACTTCCGCTTAGGTCAAAGTCTGGTAAATTGGTCTATGACTTTCACCCCTATAAAATACCACCATACGAAAAGAGTTCATATATAAACTATTGGCATCCGTTTAAGGCGTGGTCAGCCCGCCTAGACTCCATCAACGCAGGCCTGCGCCCACCAGAGGTTTATGTGCCTAGGTAGGTACTGTTAAGAGTTTTGTCAGTTACCCCAATTCACCACCTCCAATAAAAGTAAAAGCTTGCTATATGACCACCTTCATCAAGACCATACAACGAATTTGGCGCCGCCTCTTAGCAAAAGAGACGACTGATAATCAGGACAATGTGGTCATTGCTACTTCCCCAGCACCACTTTCGGAGGCGGCCGTCAAAATGCTGGATCTAAGAGCGCAAATCAACATCTTGTTACAGGACCTCAACCCCTGTGGTATTGTTGATTTCCCTACGAATGCTTACTATGATTACACTCGATCTATTATTGGCTATTACCAACTGCATGGATCCTCAAGGCAATCCCTCACAACTATTTGGCTAGGATCTCGAGGCGTCCATCCAGCTGATGAGCATGATCTTTTCAGCAATTTTATGCTATGTGTTAATAAGCTAGATACCATTCTCAAAGCACATTTTGAGGAGCATCCAGAAAAGATGTACGCTTCACCGCGTTTGCCCTACCCGACTAACATTCATTTTTGTAGTGATTTCAGGTTGGTAGAGCAGCACTACCAATCGCTGTTTGATCAGTTGGTGTTGTCTAGCCCTATGTGTTTCGTTAACCATGGGTCAAGGCTTTTACTTACAACATTAGTCGCTTACACAAGCGAAACTAACGATATGTGGTGGAAAGCGGACAGTCATGTAGAGGACTCTGACCGTCTCTTGGAGGATTGGTTACTTGCGCCTGGGGTACTATGGCCAAGGGTAGTCAAGGTGGGACTTAGGTTGTCTATTGACATTCATCATTTATGTGGAATGGGTTATGGCTTTTCGGCGGAATTTGATGCGTATCTTATATCAACATTTATGGATGAACTTAGAGACTTTATTGCTGATGATAAAATCTCACTTTTCTTACGTGAGTTTATCTTTTTTCAGTCCTACTGTGCCATTTTGGAAATTCCACGTCTACAATCCTACCATGTTTTGCTCGAGCCAGTTATGAGAGATTTCTATTTTAAGCATCCCATCTTCTATCCTAACTATGTCCGTAGACGCCTATTTGACAATCTTAGGCCAGTGGACCATGTACTAGATCCAGCTTCAGATGGTAGCTATCCAGCTGAATTAATTATGACTTTGACAACTACAGGTATTCATCATAAACCTGATCAAGCCTTTTTTGAGCGCCTTAAGGCGGAGGCCCAGCTGCTACGCCCTGGGATGAAGGTGCTAGATTATTTATTTTGGATCTTTGATCTTAATTATGATGACAACTACCCACAATATGATGAATTAGTTCTTTGGCTGCGAAAGCAAGGCTTCGAATTTGAGGGGGATGATCCTCTGGGCCTTAAAGACCTCGCAGATCAGTGGAAAGATGTAAATCATAGGTCTGCCTTCTTTAATTATGATAAGGATGGTTATTTTACCAAACCTCGTTAAGGTTTCTGTGAGCTACTTTGTGTCACCCCGTTTTACACTCCTTGCCCCCACACCCCTAATTTCTCCCCCAGCGCTTGATCATTTCTTAATCTGATGGCCTTACCTTTAGCTTCATAATCCGTGGTAGCTTGGTCTAGGGCCCTGCTTATAGCCCTCTAGGCTACCTCTGGGTTACTTCTACACCAACCCCGACACCACCATGAAGCCAGACTTTACCCAGCTGCCCTTCGGTTTTGCTACCAGCTCCGCCCACCAGCCTGCTGTAGCGTCCACTACCCACACCACCGCCGAGGGCATCACCCTAAAGGCATCTTACACCGCTGCGGATCTGAATACCTGTGGGCACCTAGGCTTCGGCCCTGGAGTTGCCCCCTTTTTGGGTGGGCCGTACGCACCGATGTACACCACCCAGCCCTGGACAATCCGCCAATATGCAGGGTTCAGTACTGCCACCGCCTCTAATGCTTTCTATCGGCGCAACTTGGCAGCAGGGCAAAAGGGCCTCAGCGTTGCTTTCGATCTGCCAACCCACCGGGGCTATGACTCCGACCACCCTCGTGTAACAGGCGATGTCGGTAAGGCGGGCGTCGCCATCGATACCGTCGAGGATATGAAGGTCCTGTTTGACCAGATTCCGCTGGACCAAATGTCCGTCTCGATGACCATGAATGGAGCCGTATTGCCCGTCCTGGCCTTCTACATCGTAGCTGCTGCCGAGCAAGGAGTGGACATGAGCCAATTCAGCGGCACCATCCAGAACGACATCCTGAAGGAGTTCATGGTGCGCAATACCTACATCTACCCGCCCGCGGCTAGCATGCGCATCATCAGCGATATTTTTGCGTTCACCA
>CANHWS010000111.1 GCA_947464365.1 Cytophagaceae bacterium
GATGCCTTGCTTCAGTAGGAATGGCCAAGATTTCGGCATAGGTCATCCATGCAACGCCAGTCAGGAGCTGGGTGCCTATTTCTTGCTCGGGGTCTGTACCAAGGGTTGTTCTGTCAATCGGATTAGGTGGAGGGGTGCAGGTAAAGAACATTTCCACGGCGTGTAAAGGCGGGTTGATGTATTGGTTCAGGAACGCCAGTGTCTCCACCATTACTTCAAGTCCTGTTTCCTCTAGCATTTCCCGCTTGAGGCAATCCACTATGGTCTCCCCGAAATTCAGTCCTCCACCCGGGGGGGACCAATAGTAGCCTAAGGGTCCTAGGCCGTTATGCCTGACAAGCAAAAGTTTATCACCTGACCAGCACAACCCACAAACCCGCACCCTAAGCTGCTGCCCATAGTTGGCTGCCAAAGTAGCTGAAACGGTAGGAGTTGCTTGTGTTTCTTGCCTGTTTGTCATCTTGTTTTGGTCAGATTTTGGGTAGGGTATGGTATTAGGCTGCGTACCTTGACCACCTTTCTTGTTCCAAACTTATCCAAGATTGGTTTCGATCCCTAGGGTATGGTTAGCTTTGTGCCTCCATAGTTCATTATTTATCTGCCAATTGTCGCTTAGCATCACATTCAGGTCCCTTGCCATTTGCCTATCCACTTTGGTGATGATGGTTACTGTTGGCATAGAACAGGCATCAGCCCAGGAGACTGGCTGGAAAAGTGATGTGCTAGAGCGCACCAATCGCAATGGTGTTGATATCCGGATACTGAAAGGTAATGTGGTCCTGACTCAGCCAGACAAGGTGCTCTATTGCGACTCGGCTTATGAGTATTTGCTCAGCAAAGATGTTGTCTTTATGGGTAAGGTTCGGCTGGTCCAGAACACTGGCGAGGTCATGACGGGTGATACCTTGTTCTACAAGAAATCTACGAGGATAGCGACCATGAAAGGCCGTCAGGTTCTGCTCGAAAGTAAAAATAGTCGTTTGACTTCCACCGAGCTGGACTATAACATGGAGACAGCCATGGTCAACTACCGCAAAGGTGCGACCATACAGGATGGAAAAACGACCCTAATTAGCCAGCAAGGCGACTACGATCGGGCCAAAGGTATTTTCTACTTTCGCAAGGATGTTGTGGTGACGGGAGAAAAAAGTAGCCTAGTAACGGATTCTCTCAACTATCACCAGGCCGACAAAATGGCCTACTTTTTTGGGCCAAGCAAAGTAGTGAGCGAGGATGGTACCATTATTAGCACTAAGGGGCGTTATAACACGGAAACGGAGATCGCCTTCCTCGAAGGACGCAGTTTTGTTGATGCCAAAGACTATACCATGACCGCCGATCTGCTGGACTTCGACAAGGTCAAGGACAAGGGAGTTGGCAAAGGTAACGTCATCATTTTCAGCAAGAAAGATAGTACCATCATATCGGGCGACCAAGGTTTTTATGATGGCTACAAAGGGATCTCCAAAGTATGGGACAAGCCACTCCTGCGTAGCCCTGTGGACGAGGTGGTGACACCAAGTGGTATCCGGAAGGATACCCTATATCTCAGGGGCGATACTTTGGTGGCTTATGGAAGTCAGAAATTACCTAACCTAAAACAACGGGTTTTGGCATGGCCTAAGGCACAGGTTTTCAAACAAAATCTGCAAGCCATTGCCGACTCGTTGGTCTATGAGATTTCGGACAGTTTGCTATGGCTGTATAAAGATCCGGTCGTTTGGAGTGGTAAAAACCAAATCACTGCTGATACCATCAAAGCCGTCTCTCGCAGCCAAAAGCTCGATAAGGTCTATATCCGTAAGGATGCCTTTGTTATCAGTATCGATACCTTAGGGAACTATAACCAGACTAAGGGTCGCAATATGTTGGCGCACTTTAGGTCTGGGCGTATCAATCGTATTGATGTAGATGGCAATGGGCAAAGCATTTATTGGGTGCTGGATGGAGATACCGTCTCTAGTGGTATGAACCGGATTGTATGCTCTGACATGATCATTCGGCTAAATGAACAAGGCAAACTCAGCAAGCTGACCTTCATCAAGGAGCCGGATGCGGTTTTCACTCCTCCGCACGAACTTAAGGAGCCTGAAAAAAAACTCAAGGGATTTAAATGGCGTAATGCCGAGCGGCCTACACTATTGCTCATGACGGGCCGTGTTCGAGACATTGATCACCTCGTGCCTCAAACCAAACCAGCCAAACCTATCAAGCCTAAAATTAGCCCAAAAGCAAAGGCAAAAAAAACAAGTAAAGCCCCTCAAATCCGAGCTAGGCCTAAGAAACGGCAAGAGGTAAAGCCCACTTCATCCAAGTACTCGAAACCAATCGAAGTACCTAGCCAGTCTATGCCTTTTATGCAAGGTGGTCAGCTACCGCAGCCGATAAGGCCCTAAGCACAGGCGATTGAGGTGTGTTCTCAAAAAAAGTTGTGCCCTTGAGATGTTAACTTCTGTTAAGGTTTACCATTGAATATTTGGTTATATCGATAATTTTATCATAAATTATAGTGTATTTTGCGTCATTGCGTGTATTTTATTCGGTTTTATCGTAAATAACAACCCCAAAGGTCATTTGTGTTGTTAATATTTTCTTGGCCATGTTGGTTTTTTCGGGCACACTTTATACTTTTATACCAGTATCAGTGTGTTCAGTTCCCACAGTATGTTCTCCTTAAGGCCATTTTGACAGGTACGCTTTCATTTTGGCACAGCTGTTGTAGGAGATATAATCAGGTAATCGTACATCTAGATCCGCTAACGTCCCATCATCAAAATTGAGCTTACACCAAGCCTACTTCTTTAGAATGAAACAACTCTTACACATATTCTCTTTCGCCATCCTTTTTGCGGTCGGTTTGTCTGTCAGTTTGCAGGCTAGCACACTAGATCGTACTAAAAGTTTGGTTGCCGTAAGCGGATTTTCAGGTTTTGGCAATGGCGACATCAAGCCAAACCAAAACCGACTGGGCGTGACTGAAATCTATCCCAATCCTGCTCACAACGTAGTCAATGCTGACTATTCGTTCCCGGCGAATGTTAAGTCCGCCAAAGTCGTGATCTTCAACATTCTCGGCACCAAGATCGAAGAACAAGAGCTCAACCGCACCGACAAACAAGTATCGATCAACACAACAGATTATGCTGGTGGGGTCTATATCTTTACCATCAACGTTGATGGTGTCAACGAGTTCAGCAAGCGGATGATTGTCAAGCACTAGTCTTTGCTAGTATTTGACTATTGACCATTCGTCGTCCTCTCACCAAACCGCACTACAAGTTACGGCATGTCGCCAACAACAGCATTATTACTGATCGGAGGGTATTTCGCCCTCCTTTTTTTTATTTCATTCCTGACCTCTGGTAAGGGCGACTCGCATACGTTCTTCAGTGCCAACCGTCAATCTCCTTGGTATCTGGTCGCCTTCGGGATGATTGGTACCTCGCTCAGCGGGGTAACCTTCATTTCAGTGCCTGGTGATGTGCTCAACAGCAGTTTCAGCTACCTCGGCATTGTAATGGGCTATCTGCTGGGTTACTTGGTCATTGCTACTGTCCTGATGCCCCTGTATTATCGCCTCAATCTGGTTTCGATCTATACCTTCATTGAGCAGCGACTAGGGACTTCGGCATATAAAACGGCAGCAGCCTTTTTCTTGCTTTCACGTTCGGTAGGCTCGGCGGCACGGTTCTACTTAGTGCTGGGAGTATTGCAGCTTGCTGTTTTTGATGCCTTTGGTATTCCTTTTTGGTTGTCTGTTTTGGCTGGGGTAGGGCTAATCTGGCTATATACCTTCCGTGGTGGGATGAAGACTATCATCGTAACGGACACCCTCCAGACCTTCTTTATGTTAGCTGCTGTCGGGCTGAGCCTCTATTTGGTAGCTGATGCACTCTCAGTATTGTTTAGTGATCTAGTGAGCCAAACTTGGACAGGTAAATACAGCCAAGTCTTCTTCTGGGACTGGACCAGCAAGGTAAACTTCTGGAAACAACTGGTAGCTGGTGCCTTCATCGCAATCGTTATGACGGGTCTAGACCAGGACATGATGCAGAAAAACCTCACGTGTCGTAACCTTGGCGAGGCACAGAAGAACATGTTCTGGTTTAGCGTCACGATGTTTGTTGTCAATTCCATGTTCTTGACCCTTGGGGCAGCACTTTACCTCTATGCTGAGGCCAAAGGTGTAACTTTGCCTGCAAAAACGGATCAGTTATTCCCGCTATTGGCTCGGGACTATTTTAGCCCAATTGCGTATATCGCCTTCATCATGGGGATTATTGCGGCCACATACGCCAGCACAGACAGCGCTCTGACTGCCCTGACCACTTCTTTTTGCATTGACATCCTGAACTTTAACAAACGAGACAACGAAGCTGAAAAGGGTAGACTCCGGCTCTGGGTGCATGTAGGCTTTTCGCTCTTGTTAGTGATCATCGTCCTGATGTTCCGCTGGTTAAATCAAGAAAGCTTAATCACTGCCATATTCAAGCTGGCAGCCTTAACCTATGGTCCTTTATTAGGTCTTTTTGGGTTTGGGTTATTAACCAAGTACCGAGTTCGGAGGTTGGCAGTGCCCTTTATTTGTGTGGCTAGTCCCTTGATTTGTTACCTGATGCGCGAGAACTCAGCCGCTTGGTTTGGTGGCTACCAGTTTGGTTATGAGCTTTTGTTATTTAACGGGGCCTTGGTCTTTGGACTATTGTGGATGGTACGTTTGCCTGCCGCAATAGATGGCGCGGTTCAACCCACTGATTCCTAAATTCTGATGTCTTGAGGCGGTCTCTCTGCCTGAAGGTTAGCCATTGATTTGGCTTGCTTAGATACCAAACCAAACTACCTTCTTGATCAATCTGATGGCGGTAGAGCCTTGTAGGCCAGTCATGGCGCTAACATGGACAATGTTTGCCTGATAATTGCCGATTACTTTAGGGACCTCGGTAAGGCTGAGTTTCGAATAGGCCAAAAAAAAGACCTTCTAGATGACAAGAAGGTCTTTTATGTTACTGGCGGAGAGGGAGGGATTCGAACCCTCGGAACCACTTTTGGTAGTTCGGCAGTTTAGCAAACGGCTACTTTCGGCCTCTCAGTCACCTCTCCGTATGATTTTACTTGTTACTTTCCAGCTGCTTAAACGTCTGCTTCTGGCCCCTGTTTGCTTTAGGGATTGCAAATATAAGCGGTCAATTTGACCTGTCAAGCGTATGAGGCATTATTTTCAGAAAATATTACGGCAGATTACGTTGAGTATTGCGACCAAGACGCAGTACAAGTACCTAAAGTGCCCAATCATCTAGCTTTTGGACGCATTAGCACTAGGCAGATTAGATGCTATATGCCATATTGCAACAGCATGAACTGGACTCGTACCCTTGGCCTGACCGAACTGATTCTGATCGCCCTATTTGTGGTGGCGTATGGGCTTTTCATCTATCGTAACTTTAGGGTTGGACGGCTACTCCATAGTACAACACGGTCGGTCTATATTAAGGTAGTATTGCGGTCCATAACGTTTGCTGTCCTCATCATGGCATTGTTAGGGCCCTCTTTTGGCGAAACCAAACGTGAGGTCCGGGAGCAGGGTAAGGACATCTACATATGTGTGGACCTGAGCGAGAGCATGAACTGCAAAGACGTACAGCCCTCGCGTCTGGAGCGGCTCAAAGCCTCTGTCGAGCAGCTGATCAACACCTTTAGGGCAGACAGGATCGGGATCATTGTCTTTAGCTCAGTGGCTTATGTACAATGCCCATTAACTTATGACCATAACGCCTTACAACTTTTTGCAGCTACCCTCAAGACGGATCAGGTCCCTGACGAGGGCACTGATTTTGGCGCAGCCCTTAATGTGGCCCTTGACAAGCACCTAGCCACCGCCAAGGTCAGGGGGCGTAACCAAAGTAAAGTGGTTGTCTTGATGAGCGATGGCGAGGACTTTGGGGATGAAACGGAGGAGTCTGTTCGGCTACTTAACAAAGCAGGAATCAGGGTATTCACGGTAGGTATCGGGACACGTGAAGGAGGTCCAATCCCGTTCAAGGGCAACCTCCTGATGGACAATGAAGGACAGCGAGTCATCACAAAGCTAAACCCCAAGGACCTGAAAAGCATTGCAGGGGCCACCGGCGGTGAGTATTATGAGCTCAATCAGGACATTAACCAGATGCCTCGCCTAATTGCTTCCTTAGACAAGATCGAAGGCCAACTCTGTGAAGTTCGTAAGGTGGATATTGGGGCGGACAAGTACTATTACTTCGTGCTCGTCGGCCTCGGTCTTCTGATTGCTGATGTCTTGTTTACCATCAAGATAATAAGGTTGTAGATTGTGGGTGCTTTTAGCCAGTCTATAGATTTATCAAAGAAGCTAGCCCAACTACGAAAGAAACTAACGGAGCAAACCGACCCAGGGCGACGAAACCGAACCCAGAAATAACAGAGGTAATTATAGCCATCTTGTTGTTGGAACCAAATTTGACAGCGCTCCAATTAGCTGATAGACTAAAAAATCCAAGTATGGGGTCTATTCCACCTTGACCAACCGAGAGTCAAAGGCCTCCTCCGCCGCGAAGGCTCAACCAAAAAGCCAACTTGGCGAGTCCTCTAATCCTGAAGCATGATTTGGCTTCCAAACAACTAGTAGCGCCTAGGAATTGGACTGCCTAGGTTGCACAGACTGGACTGTGTAGGCAATAGTGCTACCTTGTACTTTGCTGTGCTTTAGAGGAGGTAAACTAGTATTATAGGGCCCATAGGTTACTTCGTCTAATTGTTAATCAGACGTCCAAACTGGTCAATTTCCACCAAAACCAGCAGCATTTTAGCAACTATGTTGCCAGAATGCCAACCGCTGCTGCTTTGTGCCTACATTTGGCCTCGCATTCCTTCAGCCAAGTAGCCTAGCCCACTAGCTAGGATTGCCGCACTAACTAACCCATCAATATGCGTAGAGAAGACGCGCTCAACTACCACAACCAAGGTGGCAAGCCTGGCAAAATCGAGGTAGTCCCGACAAAACCCCTCGTTTCGCAAAGAGACTTGGCCCTTGCCTATAGTCCTGGCGTAGCAGAGCCTTGTTTGGCCATCAAAGACAATAAGGAGGATGCCTATAAATATACTGCAAAGGGTAACCTCATCGGTGTTATCAGCAACGGAACAGCCGTCCTTGGCCTTGGCAACATAGGCGCGCAGGCTAGTAAACCTGTAATGGAAGGCAAGGGAGTCTTGTTCAAGAAGTTTGCGGGCATCGATGTGTTTGATATCGAAATCGATATTGAGGACCCTGATGAGTTTATCCGTACAGTTCGTGCGCTTGAGCCAACATTCGGCGGCATTAACTTAGAGGATATCAAAGCCCCAGAGAGCTTCAAGATCGAAGAAGAGCTCAAGGCCACAATGACCATCCCTGTCATGCACGACGATCAACATGGCACAGCCATCATTAGTGGTGCGGCTTTGCTCAATGCCTTAGAGGTGGTTGGTAAAAAAATCCATGAGATCCGCATTGTTATAATGGGTGCTGGGGCTGCAGCAATTGCATGTACCAAGTTCTATCTCAGCCTTGGCGCCAAGCTTGATAACATCGTGATGATCGACCGTGATGGTGTCATCAGGCTAGACAACACACCTAATACTTCTGTCCGCTACCCCTTTGCCACTAAGCGTGATATCCGCACGTTAGACGAGGCAATCGAAGGTGCTGATATGTTCCTTGGTTTGGCAGCAGCCAACCTCCTTTTGCCAGAGCAATTGCTCAAAATGGCCCCTAACCCTATCGTTTTTGCACTTGCCAATCCTAATCCGGAAATCGAGTACAACCTAGCGATGGCTACACGGTCTGATATTGTCATGGCGACTGGCCGCTCAGATCACCCTAACCAAGTGAATAATGTCCTTGGTTTCCCCTATATTTTCAGGGGAGCATTGGATGTTAGGGCTACTGCTATCAATGAGGAAATGAAGTTGGCTGCTGCTTTTGCCTTGGCGGAGCTTGCCAAGGAGCCAGTGCCGGATACAGTCAACCGTGCGTATGGCACAACCAATTTAGCCTTTGGCCGCACTTACCTCATCCCTAAACCACTTGACCCACGCCTGATAACGACCATCTCAGTGGCTGTAGCCAAAGCGGCGATTGCCAGTGGGGTAGCACGCTTCGTCATCGATGATTGGGATACCTATGAGCAGGAACTATTGCGGCGGCTCGGGTTAGATAACAAACTCATTAATCAGCTGACTGCAAGGGCTAGGCAAGCCCCTAAGCGGGTGATCTTTGCTGAGGCTGACCATTACAAGATCCTCAAAGCTGGGCAAATCATCAAGGACGAGGGTATTGGCACCCCTATTTTCTTAGGTAATGTAGATCGTATCAAGGCTATGATGGTTGAGCAGAACCTAGATCTGCTTGATTGCCAAATTATCGATCCACGGCACGAAACGGCCCTTTGCGAACGCTACGGTGCCCACCTTTACGAAAAGCGCAAACGGAAGGGCATGACCAAGTATGATGCCGTCAAAGCCATGCGCGATCGTATCTACTTTGGGGCTGCCATGCTCGAGATGGGCGAAGGTGATGTCCTGATTTCTGGTCTCACTAAGGACTATGCACAGACTATCGTGCCCGCTCTCCACTTGATTGGTGTCAAGCCTGGCATCAAGAAGGTTAGCGGTATGTACATAATTGGCAACAAACAGGGGACTTATTTCTTTGCAGACACCACTGTTAACGTCGAGCCAACCGAAGACGAATTGGTCGAGATCATTGGTTTGACTGCCAAGCAGGTTAAGTTTTTTGGTTTTGAGCCACGTGTAGCCTGTTTGAGCTATAGCAACTTTGGCAGCAGTCAAGGCCCCGAGCCCACCAAAATGGCTAGGGTAGCCAAACGTGCTCAAGATGCATTCCCTGGACTAACAATTGATGGTGAGGTGCAAGCTAATATTGCCCTCAGTCCTGAGTTGCAACAAGAGGTCTTCCCTTTTAGCAACCTGTCTCATAAAGGTGCGAACACCCTGATTTTCCCGAACCTTGCCTCAGGTAACATTGCCTACAAACTGCTGCATACCATTGGCGGATGCGACATCATTGGTCCCGTCCTGATGGGCATGAACAAGCCTGTACATATCCTACAACTTGGCTCCTCAGTGCGCGAAATCGTCAACATGGTCATGATTGGCGTCGTAGAGGCTGAGTAGCCACATCAAAATTTTGTTTACAAGAGCACCCATGGCGAAAGTTATGGGTGTTTTTTCTCGGTAGGACTTCCCCCTCCTCTACCACCGAGCAGCTCTACAAAATCGGCTACGGACTTGACTTAGCCCCCGATTTGTGCCTTATTGCTGGTCAACGCCTTAGACCATGACCAAATCGACCAAATTGAACTTGCTGATAGCCCTTTTATTGGGGCTTGCTAGTTTTTTTTCGCCTGACCTCTATGCCCAAACAACGCAATCTGTCTATCTGGATGATCTAGATCTCAGCACAGTGCAGCAGGGTTGGGCTAGTGCTACAGCTCGCAAAAACTTGCGAAACAAACCCATCACCCTTGGAGGCAAAGTCTATGAGCGTGGTTTCTGCACCCATGCCCCAAGTGAGGCGGTTATCGTCTTAGATGGCAAGGCTCTGACTTTTCATGCGGTGGTTGGTGTTGAGGATATCAACGCAGACTTGGCAGGGGTGAAGCCTATTATCGCTACCATTATTGCTGACAAAAAGGTGGTCTATACCTCTAGTCAGCTTATTTCGGGCAAGTCCCAAGCGACCATCGACCTGCCGATTAAAGGTGTCAAACTACTTGAGCTCCAGATAGAAGGAGTAGGAGGCTATAGCCATACCCATACTTCTTGGGCGGATGCCAGAATCACCTACCTCGGAGCCAAACCACAAATGGTTCCTTATCCTGCCGAAGATAAAGCTGAGATCTTGACGCCAAAGCCAGGACCTGCCCCTCGGATAACAGGTCCGAAAGTGTTTGGTGTACGGCGTGGTTCCCCAATTTTATTCAGATTCACTGCCACAGGCACAAAGCCGATCAAGTTTGCGGTGAAAGATTTGCCTGAAGGCTTGTTTCTTGATGCCAACACAGGCCAACTTACAGGTTCAATAGACTCAGATAGGAACACATACATAACCGCCAACC
>CANHWS010000112.1 GCA_947464365.1 Cytophagaceae bacterium
CTTTGCTGCCTCGTTTCTAGTAGGATGGTATCGACATCAATGGCTTGCCAGTTGATCATTTGCGTCGTCGGTAAGGAAGGCGAAATTTATGATCACTACCCATTGTCGTCGGTTGACCGAACTGTTGGCCCACCCGAACTTGGCAATCCATCAGAATTTGGCTCAACAGGGAGTTCCTCATCATCACTTGGTTCGGGTTCTGTTGGTGCGGCAGATTGGGCACGGTTGAAGTTGGCATAGCTCATGAACATCAGCAAGGAGCGAGCCGCATTTTGTTTCTTCTCCTTCATCACGAAATCCATTCCATAGTTCATCCTTCCGTCGCTGGCGTCCAGATCAGATACCATCTGGATTTCTTGCATCGGGTTATATTTCTGGAGGCTATCTGTATTGGAGGAAAACTGGCCTACTAAGGAAGCCAATGGTGCAGGGTCCATCCACATCCCGAAAGTATGCCCCTCGATCACTGATTGCCAAGGCCCCTTCGCTACTTTGCCATTCTCCACGAGCTTCTCGACATTGTAAGTGAGTGTCATGTGATCTTCTAGCTGAGTGATCCGGATAGGAAAGATCGACACCCCAAAAACATTGGGCTCTAACTGCGTCAAGACCTCCTTGTCAACCAAGCGCTTTAGGATATCACCCAACATCATTTGGTCACGGACCCCAAGCCTGATAGCTAATTTACTACTCATCAGCCAACCATCTGCAGCTTGCGGCACATATCCCATCACACCAATCTGACCATCCCAGAGCTGCAAAAGCTCGCCGACATTGGTTTCGTAGGCATTTAGGTTTGAGTTCAGGGTCTGGAAGGCAGAAGCTCCTGGATTGGCATTTGCGATCTGGAGTAAGGTGTCTGGTTCAATGGCCATCGCCATCACCAATGATGGCTTGTCGATAGGGCAGCCCGCCCAGAAGTTGGGTTTGGTTTTGGCACTGTATAGGCCTTGATTGGTGAGGCGCCCAGTCTTGCCTACTTGCGCACCTTTAATGCCAAACTTTCCATCTTCGAGCGTGACATGCCCATAGATTTCATCGGCACTGTTTTCTTGGCTTGGCACCAAGGCAGACCGAACATAATAGCTCATGTCGGCCTTTTCGTCTTCAGTTTGTTTGAAGATGATGCTACTACCGATCAGGCTCTCCTTTTCGGATGTGTTGAGCTGGTCCCTTAGCTGATTGGTATAGTCAGCCTTGCTGCTAGCATCCTTAAGGGCTAAGAGTACCTGCTCATTATTCCAGACAATGTCAATGTCTTGTCCCACAGCAGCAGACCAAGTGCCTGAGGTTTCGGCTGGTTTACGCGTGATCCATTTCTGGGTTTCCAAATAGGTCTTGAAGTCAGTGGCTGAGGACAAACTAACCGAAATGATCGATACTTTGCCATCTGTCAGGCCTGTTGGCATGACGTATAGATAGACTGGGTCAGTTAAGCTGAGGCCAGACTTGCTGATGTCAGCCGCAAATACAGCGGTTGAGTCTTTAGGGTCCGTTGCGTCTGACTTCTGGAGCTGTTTCCAAATGTCGGACCACGAGACCGACTTAAATGCAATGCTACCAAGGTCCACCTTAACTACTGCCGTGGCCCGTGCGGGGATGCGGCTGGCATTTTTTGGGTGGCTGCAGCTAACGATCATGACCAAACAGACCAAGGCCACGGCCTTTAGAAATAGCCATTGGATCGTGCTTCTGGATCCTACATGGAGAAGCGGGGTTACTTGGCAATTTGGCTGGGCACTTTGCGGCATTTGAGGTGTGTATGTAGCTGGTTGGCTGGTCAGGATTTGGCCTTGATACATTTTGCTAAAATAGGGACCAACGGACCCAAAATCCTAACCATTGGGCCAGTTTCCTGATGGTTTTATCAAGTCATATTGCCCATCATCCCGTATTTTGCCACCGCATAGGCCCGCAACACCTTTCAGCTCTCACTTTTGTGAGTCTTTGATGTCCACATTCGGGGCAATTAGCACCAGACAAACCATACCAAGTACACCAATAAAAACACCTTATCCGAACCATGGACTTTATTATCGTTGAAAAAGATGTAGCCCCATTTGTTGCCGTTGTGCGACTCAATCGGCCAAAAGAACTCAATGCCCTCAATCTCCAGCTGATGGGCGAGTTAAGAGATAGTCTTGAGGCCCTAGATGCAGACGATACTGTGAGGGCGATCATCATAACAGGTGATAGGCGTGCGTTTGCGGCCGGTGCGGATATCAAACAGATGTCAGGTAAAACTGCGACGGATATGCTGATTGCTGACCAGTTTAGCACATGGGATCGCATCAAAAGGACGAAGAAACCAATTATTGCGGCCGTCTCTGGCTTTGCACTTGGTGGGGGATGCGAACTAGCCATGACATGCGACATGATCATCGCAAGTGAAACAGCCAAGTTCGGCCAGCCCGAAATCAAGATCGGCGTGATGCCAGGCGCAGGCGGTACTCAAAGGCTAACCCGTGCCATCGGGAAGGCCAAAGCCATGGAGTTGGTCCTGACTGGCAAGTTTATCGATGCCAAACAGGCTGAGGCTTGGGGGCTAGTCAATAGGGTAGTGCCTGAAGAATTGTATCTGGAGGAAGCCATCAAACTAGCGTCCGAGATTGCGGCTCAAAGTCCCATTGCTGTGCGCCTAGCCAAGGAGGCAATCAACCACGTTGCCGAAAGTCACCTGAACGAAGGACTGCACCTAGAACGCAAAAATTTCTACCTCTTGTTTGCCACCGAGGACCAAACTGAAGGTATGAATGCCTTTATCGAGAAAAGACCTCCTAATTTTACGGGCAGGTAGGCAGCAGCTATATCATTTAACCATTGGCAGGATCAGACCTAGCTATTAGTACCTTCTGCCACTCGGCACGAACAACTCAAGATGACCAATTTTATAGAAGAACTACGCTGGCGCGGCATGCTAAGCGATATGATGCCTGGCACAGACGAAAAACTAGCTTCTGGCATGCAGGTTGCCTACGTCGGTTTTGACCCTACATCACACTCTCTTCATATTGGTAACCTTGCGACCTTGATGTTGCTTGTCCATTTCCAACGGGCTGGCCACAAGCCAATTGCCTTGGTTGGTGGCGCGACAGGCATGGTTGGCGACCCAAGCGGCAAAAGTGCAGAGCGCAATCTGCTAGACGAAGATACCTTGCGTAAAAATCAAGAAGGTGTCCGTAAGCAAGTGGCCCAATACCTCAGCTTTGAAGGAGCTAACGCTGCCGAGGTGGTCAACAATTATGACTGGTTTGGCGGCATGGGTTTCCTTAGCTTCATCCGTGACGTGGGCAAACACCTGACTGTCAACTATATGATGGCCAAGGATTCGGTCAAAAATAGGCTTGAGACCGGTTTGTCGTTTACTGAGTTCAGCTACCAGCTGCTGCAGGCTTATGACTTCTACCATCTCTACAAAACAAAAGGTGCAAGCCTTCAGATGGGTGGATCGGATCAGTGGGGTAATATTACCTCTGGCACCGAGCTCATCCGGCGAATGGCAAATGGGGAGGCTTATGCGATCACCACCCCCTTAATCACCAAGGCAGATGGGACCAAGTTTGGCAAAAGCGAAAATGGCAACATCTGGCTAGACCCGACGATGACTTCACCATACCAGTTCTACCAATTTTGGCTGAATGTGGCAGACGAAGAGGCCCCTAGGCTGATCAGGGTATTCACCGTATTGGATAAAGAAACCATCGAAGGCATCGAGGCCAAACACTTAGAGGCTCCCCACCTCAGGATCTTGCAAAAGGCTCTAGCAGAGGATGTGACACGATCAGTACACGGCCAAGCAGAGCTTGATAAAGCCGTGGAAGCTACTAATATCTTATTTGGCCAGGCTAGCCTAGAGGTGCTTTCTTCGCTGGATGAGGCCACCTTGCTTGACGTGTTTTCGGGCGTAGAAAAGCGGACAATTGCTGCTGCTGACTACCAAGCCAACAAACACAACGTCACCGAGGTGATAGCCGTCTTGTGTGGTACGATGATCTATCCCAGCAAGGGCGAAACCCGTAAAAGCATCTTGGCCGGTGCCTTGTCCATCAACGGCATCAAGGTCACTGATCCGGCTGGCCCGATCGACACTCCCTTGTTACAAGGCAAATATCTCTTGTGCCGAATGGGTAAGAAAAAGTACTACCTTGTCACGGTGGCCTAGCGGCTGTCAATCCCAACTTCAATTGATTTTAGGGTGGTATAATTTCACCACCAAACCTACCTTCAGCCCTCACTTACATCATTATGCGTAAGCAAATCGTAGCCGGAAACTGGAAAATGAACAAGACCCTAGACCAGGGCCTGCAACTCGTTTCCGAAATCGTAAACATGGTTCAGGACGAAGTCCATAACGGAGCCTTAGTCGTTTTGTGTCCGCCATTTACTCATTTACAATCAGTAGTCCACCTTACCAAAGGACGGACCAACGTATTTGTTGGTGCTCAAAACTGCAGCGACAAGGTAAGCGGAGCCTTTACAGGTGAGGTCTCTGCCGAAATGTTGGCTTCATTGGGTGTACAGTACGTTATCTTGGGCCACAGCGAACGCCGTGAGTACTTTGCCGAAACCAATGCACAGCTCGCTGCCAAAGTTGACCTCGCATTAGCGAACGGCTTAAAGCCAATCTTTTGCTGTGGCGAAACCCTATTCCAGCGCCAAGAGCAAGACTACAAAGCCCTTGTTTGTGAGCAGCTAACTGAGAGTTTGTTCCACCTCAGTGCCGACCAAATTACTGGTTTTGTCATCGCTTACGAACCTATTTGGGCAATTGGCACCGGCCTAACCGCCAGCAAGGAGCAAGCCCAAGAAATGCACCTCACCATCCGTGATCACTTTGCGGCTAAGTATGGTGCCGAAGTTGCGGCCTCACTCAGCATACTGTATGGTGGCAGTGCAAAGCCAAGCAATGCCCCTGAGCTATTTGCAAATCCTGATGTAGATGGAGGGCTTATCGGTGGAGCCTCATTGCTGTCGCGTGACTTTACGGATATCGTCAAGGCGCTTTAGTCGCACTAAAAACGTTGTCCATTAAAAGACTTACTATATCACCCCAACCATTTGACATGACCAGCACCAAATCAAAAGCGAAGGGAGCCAACGCCTCCCGATTCCTACTTGCGTTGGGGCTGGTTTTGTTGTTGGGGGTGATGGCTGGTCCAAAGGCCATGGCACAATCTCGGGCTGATAGGTGCAACCTAAAAGGCCGTGTTTTCGTTGAGGCCAGAAGAGGCATGGCCCAATTTTCAGTCTTTATAGAAGAGTCCGAAGGTTTGGCAGACGTCAGGGTCTTCAAGGAGGATAACCCACTATTTGCTGACAAGGCAGGCAAGTGGCACTTCGTTAAAAGTCGAGGGTTGGCTGACTTTACTGTCTTTATAGAAGAGACAAAAAACTTGGCTGACTTCACGATCTTTTATACCGAAACCGAAGCCTTTGCAGGCTGTCAATAGCGCTAAGGTCTTATCCAAGTAATTTTCTTGTGAAAAAAATAGCTGTTTTCCCTGGTTCGTTTGACCCTTTCACCAAAGGCCATGAGGATATTGTCCGCCGTGGGATCATGCTCTTTGACGAGATCATTATCGGGATAGGGGTGAACACAACCAAAACGCGGTACTTCTCGGCAGAGTTGATGCAGGCCAGCATAGCATATACCTTTCAGGATCTATCTAATGTGAAGGTCGCCATATTCAGCGGCCTAACAGCTAGCTTCGCTACCGAACATGGTGCCAACTTTCTGCTGCGTGGCGTGCGAAACACCACTGACTTTGAGTATGAAAACACGGTGGCCCAAGCCAATGCCTACTTGGTGCCGGGGCTTGATACTTTTTTCCTGATTACCTCGCCCGCTTTGGCTAGTATCAATAGTACCATCGTTCGGGACCTGCATAAATACAACGCTCCGGTCGATGCCTTCCTGCCTTATCCATTGGCGGCTATGATTGACAAGTTTGGCGGCTAGTAGTGGTCCTACCGGGCGGCTATCGAAAAAACCTACCTAGGTTTGCTAGAAATAGGCCACCGATTGCCTTAAATTTGTGAGTTGACAGCCACTAGAAAATGTGGTGTGTTTCCTGATGCCAATATTTTGGCTTCTTCATTATCATTAGCACAATGGCCGGCACACAGCGTACCATTAAGGAGATCAAAACCCCTGCCCAGAAAAAGCAGCCTGGCTTGGCCTCAGCCATGTCACAGATCGACGTGGACGCACTTTTTGAGACAGGCCTCAAAGGTGAGTTCTTGAAACGTGGTGCTTGGCTTTTTTTGCTGCTGATCGCCTACATCGGCAATAACCACTGGGCCAATAAGTTCATGTACCAGCTTAACAAAACCAAAGAACAGGCCGAGGATCTCCGTGTGGACTATACCACCATTAAACATGAGTATATGTTCCGGAGTAAGCAAAGTGAAGTAGCCAAAAGCATGGAGGCCGTTAGTATCGTCGAGAGCAATGTGCCGCCGCGTAAAATCAAGATTGAAGTCCCGGAATAATGGCAGTCACCAGAGCGAAATCTGCCAACCAGCGCAACGTTAGGTCATCCATCCTGCTTAGGGTCAGGCTGGTGTTCCTCGGTTGTTTACTCTTGGGGATCGGCATCATCGGACGTATGTTCTACCTCCAGCAAGTGGTAGGTAACAGCCTGCGTGAAAAGGCGAAGGAGAACCTGATGACTTTGGACGAGGTGCCAGCCACCAGAGGAAATATTTATGCTGGGGATGGCAACAGTCTACTTGCAACTAGCCTACCTAGCTATCAGTTAGCGATGGACCCAACAGTGGCAGATGTCAAAATCTTTGCTGCCGCCGTGGATTCCCTAGCTGACTCTTTGGCTATGTTCTACAAAGACGCCAGCAAACGAGAGTATGTCCGGAAAATCAAAGGGGCACGTGCAGAAAAAAAACGGTACTTAATTGTCAATAACGATTACATCGACTATCAAGACAAAAAGCGGATGCTCCGTTGGCCGATAATTCGGCTCGGTCGGAACAAGGGAGGGGTTATCTTCGAGAAAACCGAACGCCGCGAACGCCCATTTGGTTTGTTAGCCTCCCGTACGCTAGGCAACGTCAACCAAAATAAAGGTGGATCGGGTATCGAGTACAGCTTCAATGATACCCTAGCTGGCAAGGATGGCCTGACACTTTTCCGCCGGATGGGTGGTGGTCTCAAAAAGCCAATTTATGAAGAGCGTCAACCTATTCATGGTTATGACCTGATAACCACTATCGACATCAACCTGCAAGATGTAGCCGAAACAGCCCTTGAGCGTGAGCTAAAACGCAACGGGGCCGACTATGGCTGTGCTGTGCTTATGGAGGTCGCAACCGGCGAAATCAAAGCTATGGCCAACCTGGGCCTAGATCTCGCCAATCATGATACTGTTTACCGCGAACGGCTGAACTATGCTGTACTGACTGCTGCAGAGCCGGGTAGCACAATGAAGCTTGCGAGCTATCTAGCCCTTTTACAAGACAATCGCATTAAACCAACAGATTCGGTATTTTGCGACTGGGGCTCTCGTATGTTTGGCCCTGATAAAATGTCTGACTCCAAACCTGGTGGTTATGGCTTCCTGAGCATCGAACAGGCCTTTGCTTATAGTAGTAATGTGGCCATCAGCAAACTGGCCAACCAGCACTTTAAGTCACGTCCGCTCAAGTACATGGAGTATATGGACGCCTTTGGGTTGACATCGTCCATCGATTTTCAGCTAAAGGGCCACGTCAAGCCTTTATTCTATCGACCGGGCAACAAACAGTGGAACACCAATACCTTGCCCTGGATGAGTGTCGGCTATAACTGCCAGATCACACCACTCCAGACCCTTACCTTCTACAATGCCGTTGCCAATAATGGGGTCATGGTCGAGCCCCGTATAGTTAAGGAGGTTAGGCGAGCAGATAAGCTACTATACACATTCCCAGTCAAGATCCTGAGGCCTAAGATTGCTGATGATAAACCCCTAGCGCAGGTTCGGAAACTGTTGGAGGCCGTGGTGGACTATGGTACGGCTAAAAACATCCGGCAGACGGAATATAGAATAGCAGGCAAGACTGGTACGGCCAAGAAACTTATTGGTGGGCGCTATACCGAACGTTATTATGCCTCTTTTGCTGGCTACTTCCCCGCCGAAAAACCTAAGTATAGCTGTATCGTTATCATAGACAATCCATCCATGCCACTATATGGGGCCGACGTCGCTGCGCCTGTTTTCCGTGAGCTTGCAAGCAAGATCTACGCACAAGATGTCGAGATGCATAAGGAGCTGAGCAAGGAAGTTGTCGCCAAAGTGAGCGGTGAGCCGCGCGAATTGCCTACAATCGGTGCTGGCTTTTATGAGGACCTGGCCTTGATCAGCAACTATTTTAAAGTTAGCAACCACAACAAAGCTGCGGGTGCAACTATTGTACGCCCCACAAGACACGAAAACGCCATCTATTGGGAGCGAATGAAGGCCATTCCTAGCACCGTACCAGATGTCCGGACCATGATGTTGCGTGATGCTCTACCTATCTTGGAAAATGCAGGCTACACAGCCAACATCGTAGGTAAGGGTAGGGTGGTATCGCAGTCTCCGGCACCTGGCACCCCACTTAGCAAACGGAGCATCGTCACCATCTCGATGGGGAGTTAGTCCATAGCCTAAACCACCAGGACTTGTTTTGTTTTTGAGATGACTGCAATCTTGAAATGGGCTTTGTAGGTTGGCCATATTGCTAGCTACTCGGTTGGCCATATTGCTAGCTACTCGGTTGGCGTAAGGGGGATGGCCCCAAAGCCACTTTTATGGTGGAGGCCTAACATCCCTTCGCATTTGCTAAATTGCGCCCCCAATACACTTCTCATTTGCCTTGGGCTAGGATTCGCTAGTCCCTACCTGTCATGTTAAGCACTGCTTCCCCACGTTTTCAAGAGTCCAAAAATCCTGATTATGCCGCTATAGCCACCGAGGTTCTTGCTTGGTGGAAGGAAAACCAGATTTTTCAGCAGTCCATTGATCAGCGGAAAGGGGGCGAATATTTTACGTTTTACGAAGGCCCACCATCAGCCAATGGTACCCCTGGTATCCACCATGTGATGGCCCGGGCCGTCAAGGATATTTTCTGTCGGTATAAGTCCCAAAAGGGCTATATCGTTAACCGCAAAGGCGGTTGGGATACCCATGGTTTACCTGTCGAGCTACAGGTGGAGCGTGAGCTAGGCATCACCAAAGAGGATATTGGTAAAAAGATCTCCGTAGCAGAATATAACGCCAAATGCAGGGAAACTGTCATGAAATTCACTGATCAGTGGAACAACATGACCGAGCGGATGGGCTATTGGGTCGATCTGGATAACCCCTATATCACCTTCGAAACGCCATATATCGAGACCCTTTGGCACTTGCTTCAGCGGCTCTATAGCGAAGGTTACCTCTACAAAGGCTATACTATCCAGCCCTACAGCCCAGCAGCAGGTACAGGCCTTAGCAGCCACGAGCTCAACCAACCTGGTGCATACAAGGATGTCAAGGATACCACAATCGTGGCCATGTTCGCTGCTGAGCGCACGGAGGCCAATGCCAATTTGTTTGCCTCAGAAAGTGAACATGTTTGTTTCTTGGCCTGGACCACTACACCTTGGACCTTGCCTGCCAACTCAGCCTTGGCTGTTGGCAAAAATATCACCTACGTTAAGGTCCGGACCTTCAATCCGTACACACATACTCCCGTCAGCGTCATCTTGGCGCAAGACCTGCTAGCTAAATACTTCGGCGAAAAGGGGAAAGATGGTGACTTTGATGCCTATAATCCGGGGGACAAAGTGATCCCATGGCAGGTGCTAGATCAATACACTGGTCAGGACCTTGCTGGTGCCACCTATGCCCAGCTGATGCCTTATGTCCAACCAGATGTGCCTGCCTTTAGGGTAATTATTGGGGATTTCGTGAGCACAGAGGATGGCACTGGTATCGTCCACATTGCCCCTACATTTGGTTCGGATGACTTTAGGGTTGCCAACCAGAATGGCATCCCAGCTATCATGGTGCCAGACGAGTATGGCAAACCTAGCCCCATCGTTGAC
>CANHWS010000113.1 GCA_947464365.1 Cytophagaceae bacterium
CAAAATAGTTAACCTAGAGCTTACGAAGTTTTGGTCTTCAATCTGGCTCTCAGGAACTGAAAAACGATGGGCATCACCGAGAGCACCACGATCCCAACTCCTACTAAGGTTATGTTTTGCTTGACGAAAGGAATGTTGCCGAAGGCGTAGCCCAGAGCCAGAAACGAACCAATCCAGATAACCCCACCTGTGAAGTTAAAAAGCAAAAACCGCGAGTAGTTCATCTGGCCAATGCCTGCCACAAAAGGTGCAAATGTCCGGACGAAGGGTACAAAGCGTGCAATGATGATGGTTTTGCCGCCGTGCTTTTCGTAAAAATCCTGCGCTTGTTGCAGGTAAGCCCGTTTCAGAAGCCGAGTATTGAGTTCAAAAGCCCGTGGCCCGATGTATTTGCCAATCGAGTAATTTACTCCATCCCCAAGTACTGCGGCCACCAGCAAAAGACCGAACAATGATGTCACACTAAGCTGATCAGGATTAGCAGCAGCTAAGGCACCGGTGGCAAACAATAAGGAGTCTCCGGGAAGGAAAGGGGCCACAACTAGGCCTGTTTCGGCAAATATGATCGCAAACAGGATGATGTAGATATAGGTCCCGTATTGGCTAAGCAGGCCTTCCAGGTCTGGATGGAGGATGTCCGTGATACTCATTGGGTGGCAGTAAGTTGGGTTAATCGTTCTGGCAGCAAAGCTAGTGCAATCCCACCAAAACAAAGGTTGGACTTCTGGGCTATCAAGAAAAAGCCATGGCCACCTTGCAGGCTAACCATGGCTTTAGGTTGTGTTAGAATTCGATCTGGTCTGGTTGGCTCAGAGGCTGAAATGCCTAGGTATATAGCGGGAAGTCCTTCATCCAGACATTGATTTCGTCCCGGATGCTCCGGATCATGGTTTCGTTGTCATGGTTCATCAGGACAGCGTCAATGTAGTTGGCCACCTTGACCATGTCAGCTTCTTTCATGTTACGGCTGGTGAGCGCAGCAGTTCCGAGGCGCATACCACTGGTCACGAATGGCGATTTGTCATCAAACGGCACCATGTTTTTGTTGATCGTGATGTCTGCTTTGATCAGGGTATTTTCAGCCAGTTTGCCAGTTAGGCCTTTGCTACGCAGGTCGATCAACATCAAGTGGTTATCAGTGCCGCCAGAAATGATGCTATAGCCTTTGTCCACGAAGGTCTGGGACATTGCAGCAGCATTAGCACGCACCTGCACGACGTAGTCATAATACTCGTCAGTGAGGCATTCGCCATAAGCGATGGCTTTGGCTGCAATCACGTGTTCTAATGGGCCACCTTGTGTACCAGGGAAAACGCCCATGTCCAGCAGGTTGCTCATAGGTTTGATTTCGCCTTTTAGCGTCTTTTGGCCAAAAGGATTGTCAAAATCCTTGCCCATCATGATCATACCACCACGCGGCCCACGTAGGGTTTTGTGGGTTGTTGTGGTTACAAAATGACAGTGTGGCACTGGGTCATTCAGAAGCCCTTTAGCGATTAGGCCACTTGGGTGCGATATATCAGCTAACAAGAAGGCGTTGACTTGATCGGCAATTTGCCGCAGACGCACATAGTCCCAATCCCGACTGTAGGCGCTGGCACCACAGATAATCAACTTTGGTTTTTCGCGAAGGGCAGTAGCTTCAACCTTGTCCCAGTCAATGAGGCCTGTTTCTTGCTCAACGCCATAGAAGCTTGGGCTATAAAGTTTGCCGCTAAAATTGACTGGCGAACCATGAGTAAGGTGACCACCGTGGCTGAGGTCGAAACCTAGGATTTTGTCCCCAGGGTTAAGGACCGCAAGCATGACGGCTGCGTTAGCTTGGGCACCAGAGTGAGGCTGTACGTTGACCCATGCTGCACCAAATAGCTCCTTGGCACGGTCGATTGCAAGTTGCTCCACCTGATCGACAATTTCGCAACCACCATAATAGCGTTTGCCTGGTAGACCCTCGGCATATTTGTTGGTCAGGACACTTCCCATGGCCTCCATTACCTGCCGGCTAGTGAAGTTTTCGCTCGCGATTAGCTCAAGGCCAGACTCTTGGCGGTGGGCTTCTTGCTTAATGAGGTCAAAGACGAGTTCGTCACGGGTGATATTAGTGGTGGTTGTCAGCATATAGGTCTGGTCTTTATGGCCGGCCCAAAAGTCGTACATCATAGCCAGTTTACCAAAGATTCCCCACCTAGTGACCTAAAGGTTCGCTTAATCAAGGGCCTTTGTCCACGATTAGTTGCTGACGTTATCATTAGCAAAATCAAGGACAGGGGCCTAGTTTTGTGGTCACACCTTTTGCTACAGCCCTTGTCTCGTCAGAAACTCCCTCGCTTTGTTGCCAACCAAGCTGCCCCTAACATCATTCAGGATGGCAAACCTGAGTATCTCACAATTAAGGGGAACTGGCACAAAGACTTCTTCCGGAATCAGAACCCCATCGTCTTGGAGCTAGCTTGTGGCAGAGGCGAATATTCGGTCGGATTGGCAGAGGCCTATCCTGACAAAAACTTTATCGGGATTGACATCAAGGGAGGCCGCATCTGGAAAGGCAGCCAATATGCCTTGGCCAATGGTTTGTACAACGTTGGGTTTCTTCGGACTTTTATCCAGAACCTAGATGTGTTTTTTGCCCCTGGCGAGGTGTCCGAAATCTGGATCACTTTCCCCGATCCGAGACCCAAACAGCGTCATGCTAAACGCCGCTTGACACACCCCCGGTTCCTCCAGATGTACAAACAACTGTTGGTTCCTGAGGGGGTCATCCACCTGAAGACTGATAATACAGGCCTGTTTCACTACACCTTAGACGTCCTAAAATTGCTGCCGACTGCTGACCTGGTTAGCACTTTTGATCTTTACAACTCGGCTTGGCAAGATGACCATAAAGGCATCCAAACCAATTTCGAGCAAAAATTCACCGCCTTGGGCCAGCGAATCAAATACCTGAGGTTTGGAATCGATGCTACGGTCCGGCCCCTCGATTTTGACAATGCCGTAAGCACTAGCGAGGCTTGGCAAGAGACCTATGACTTTGCCCCAACAGATGCTGCAAAGATGTTGCACTTAGCTGATGAGTCTGCGGACTGATGTTTAACAAATACCTTAGGTACTTTCCCCGCACGATCTTGCTGAACTGCTGTTTGATCGTCATTCTGAGGTAGAACTATTTTGACCTTACATCTGGGCCAAAACTCAATCTGCATCACATTTGGTTGTGTTAGCAAAAGGATAGCATTCCCCTTTGTCCAAAAAATCTTATCTTGCGCAACACCAAAGTTGTAACATCGAATAGCTGATTTAGGCACACAATAAGCGGCGCACATTTGGCAAATGTGCCAGAAATCAGGTGTCTAGCATATGCCCCCAGCCTAATCAGATCATCCCAACCTATGAGTCAATCCAAAACTAGTGGTTACTTATTTCAGGCCATCACCGAGCCTATTAATACGCTTGCTAATCGTATCTTTAGTCAACAACCTGGTCTTCTGGCCGAGAAAGTCCTCGATCTAGTCCACAAAAGCGACTACATCAGTCGTGACCTAAGCTGGGTTCAGTTCAACTATCGGGTCTTGGCTCAGGCGCGCAACCTAGACCGCAACATTTGGGAACGCCTCAAGTTCTTGGCCATCACGGCTAGTAATTTTGATGAGTTTTTCATGATCAGGGTTGGGAGCCTTTATAACTACCTTGACTATAACCGAGAGCGGATTGACTATAGTGGCCTTCGCGAAAAGCCATTTAAGTCTGCCCTCTTTACGGCTGCGCACGAGTTCAGCGAACAGCAAAACCTCCTTTATGTCGAGGACCTTGAACCCGAGTTTGCAGGCAATGGTTTTGCAATCGCCAACTTGTCTGAGTTGGACGAAACCGAGATGGAACGCACCTATATGTTCTTCAAACGGACGGTGTATCCCATGCTCACGCCTATGAGTTGGGATTTGTATCATACTTTCCCGATCCTGAATAGCAAGGCCCTCACTTTTGGTGTGGTGACTCAGAATGTGGATGACCAAAAAAATCCACAGCGGCTTTCCTTTGTCCAGATACCTCAAAACCTGCCTCGTTTCTATGAGATCACGCGCGGGGACAAGATTTTGTTTATCCCTCTTGAGGAGATCATCAGGTGGCAGATGCCCAAGTTGTTCAAGAACATCGAGATCAAGTCGGTCAACTTGTTCCGCATTTTGCGCAATGGTGATATATCCATCGAGGAAAGTGATGACCTAGAGTCTGACTTTGCAGAGGATGTCAAACGGCGTTTGGCTGGTCGGCGCACTGGCCGCGTTGTCCGGATCGAGGTGGAGGACAACTACAGTTCTTACCTAATGAAGATTTTGCGCCAGCGCTGGGACATTGACTATGACAACATTTTTGTTGTCCCGAAATTGATGGACTTTACTGGCCTATGGCAGATCATCAACCATCCGGATTTCAAGGAGGATATGCCGATCATGCCGCATAGTGTCCCGCCCATGGGAGTGGCCAAGGGTTTTGAGCGTGACATGTTTGAGGTTTTGCGGAATCAGGACATCATGCTCCACCATCCGTATAACAACATGGATCCGCTTATTGCCCTTCTTGAGCAAGCAAGTGAGGACCCTAATGTGCTTTCGATCAAGCTTACGATCTACCGCTTGGGCAAAAATTCTCGGATCGTAAATGCGCTGGACAAGGCCGCCCAGAATGGCAAATACGTCTCAGTCCTATTCGAGGTGAAGGCAAGGTTCGACGAGGAAAACAACATCCGCGAAGCCAAAAGGCTTGAGAAGGCGGGCTGTTTTGTGATCTATGGCGTGGGTAGTTTCAAAACCCATACCAAACTGTGCCTCATTGTCCGGAAGGAAGATGATAAGGTAACGCGTTACGTCCATATGAGCAGTGGTAACTACAATGAAGCCACCAGCCGCATGTACACTGACGTCAGCATCTTGTCCACCAACGAGGTTTATGCCAATGATATCAGTGAGTTTTTCAACGTTATCACAGGCCATTCTATCCCAGACCGCTATCAGTATCTGATCACAGCACCTCGGGATATGCGGACACAGCTCCTGCAGCTAATAGCCCAGGAAGCTGAAAATGCTCGACTTGGTTTGCCTTGTGGCATCGTGATCAAAATTAACTCACTTGAGGATAAGGACAGCATCGACGCCCTATATGCGGCTAGCCAAGCTGGGGTTCCTGTCAAGCTGATTATCCGTGGAATATGTTGCCTTCGCCCACAACGCCAAGGCCTTAGTGAGAACATCATCGTCAGGAGTGTCGTCGGTGAGTATCTAGAGCACACCCGCCTCTACTACTTCCATAACAACGGCAATCCCAAAATCTATGGCGGTAGTGCCGACATGATGGTTCGTAGTTTTGACCGCAGGGTCGAGTCTCTATTCTTGATCGTGGACGAACAGGTCAAACGCCAAGCGATCAACATATTGGCATACAATTTCCGTGACAATGTCAACTCGTTCGAGATGACCGAAAGCGGCGACTATATTGCCATTACGCCAAAATCGGCTGAAGATGTGTTCAATATCCACCGCCAGTTCTACAAAGTGACAGAAGCAGACGTGGCCGAGGCTAGTTTGTTTTGATGATTGAATCTTCTGATCCTGATCATCATCCGCTCGCCAGATGGCCATTCTGCCTAGGCGACAGTCATTTAATATACCATCGCCAAATATGGCCCTCAACCTTGAGCCAAACGACAAACCCAACTACCAGCTGATCGGCTTTGGTTTGGTGATGTTGTTCTTTATGCAGCGCCTTGCCTTGTTTGACCAAGACGAAGCTGCCTACGCAGGGTTTGGCCTCATGATGGAGCGTACGGGAGACTACCTAGTGCCAGATTTTTTGTGGTCAGAGCCTCATAGGAAAACACCGCTTCACTTCTGGATGATTACTGGTTGTTTTCGACTATTTGGGGCCAATGAGTTTGCACTCCGTATCCCGGCAGCCCTGAGTTTGATCGGTACCTGGCTATCCATTTGGTGGTTGGCGCCCCCTTTATTTGGCCAACGCGTAAGCCGCAATGCGGGCTACCTAATAATGGCCTCCTTATTGGCTTTGGTCTATGGTGGGATTTCGTTCACGGATGGACCATTAATGCTGTGCCAGACAGTAGCAGCCTTGGCTATTCTTCGGCTGTACAAAGAACATAATTGGTGGATGGTGCTAGTCCTGTGGTTGGCAACCGCTGCTGGTGGGTTGGTAAAGGGTCCGCCTATTTTTATACTAACCATCGGCATGCTGGGCCTAATCTGGCTTTCTGGCCTCCTAAGCATTGACAAGAATATCCGTCAACAACCAGCTTATGCCAACGCACCCAATCCATGGTGGACTATTGTGTGGGGTGGGGTAGTGCTTTCGGCAATGGCTCCCATGCTTTTTTGGGCCTACCTCTGCTGGCAGCAAGACAATGGCGTTTTCATCAGCTGGCTTTGGGACTGGTACGTCACCAAACGAGCAGGTGGGGCGGTCTGGGGTCAAACGGGCCCACCGGGTTATCATTTGCTGATCATGGGCTTGAGTTTCTTGCCTGTCTTGGCATGGTATCCTGGGCTGGTTAGGCTAGGCTTTGTATCCTTAAAGCAGCAATTGTTCCGGACCAATCCCGTCGTATTTCTGTTATTAGTCTGGCTAATTCCGGGTTGGTTCTTCTATGAGTTGCAGCTCAGCAAACTACCGAGCTACGCACTCGGGGCCTATGGAGCCTTCGCCATTTCAATTGCCACCTACCTTGACAAATCACACAGATATACCAAGTTTGGCCTCATTTTTCAGACCGTAATATTGGTTGTCCTCACGATTGCTATCATAGGCCTTTCGATCTTTATTGTCAACAGCCTTATCCGAACCAACGAGTCCTCCTTTATTGAGGTGGTTCTTGCAGGGGTAGGTGTTGTTAGCGCATTGTTTTCAGGCAGGTTGGCCTTTAACAACCTCAATGTACTTAGGGGGCTACCGCAAGCCAACGACCCAGATCCTAACTATTATGTCATGCAGATCATGATGATGCTCTCGATGATACCTGTCCTGATGCACCAGCTTGATCCCTTAAGAGGCACTACCAAAATTGTAGCCAACAAGATTGCTGATGCTCGGAAGGCTACCGATCCACCAATCTTGTTAGCGGCCAACTTCAGCCAGCCTAGTTTGCCATTTTACCTTGCGGTCAAGTACGTCCCCTACCAATATATAGAGCCCGCCGACCAGTCGATCAAACATCTTGATAGCTTGGCATCAATCCATAAGGCCTGCACCATTGTTTGTGATAAGGATAAATATACTCAGTTGCTTACCGTACCATCCAATGTTTTGGTCGGTGCCCAGATTGATAGTCTAAGTGGTTTTGTGACAGACCGCAGGGGTGGGTCACAATACTGGATTATCACGACCAAAGCAAAATAGGGCCCTAAGATACCCAGTCTTAAACCAGGGTTATACTTTGACAATGATACCCTTGCGTTTGAGCAAAAGCCCTAACATAACTGCTATTGTCACAAGGAAAAGTGGCCAAACCAAAGAGCTCAGAAAAGGGTAGGGGCTTAAAGCCGATACGCCCATCATAAACCAACCAACAACCTTGGTGCCCCCAAGCTGCATATTCCACAAGTGCTCGGACACCTCGGCTAAGAAGTAGATAAGGATCGGATTTAGCCCAATAGGTCTAAAATAGGTCCAGATCCATGCCCATCGATTAGTGTCCTCTGCCCATTTGAGGAGGTTTAGCATCAGGATCGAAATTGCCCCAGTAGCAAACACAAAGGTGGGGCTCCAGAGTAGTTTGTTGCTAGGCAGTAGTTGAGTAAGATGCAATACCAAGGCCATTGTTCCGAGCCCTAGGGCCACACCAATTGTGCTTGATAGGCCATTTGTACCCCCAATCCGATACTGATGACCGACCCAAAGTCCTAGTAATCCAGTCATTATGGCTGGCAGGGTGGACAATATCCCCTCTGCCTCTAGTGGTTTAGTACCGCCATAGACGTGGTTGCCAAACACCAGATGGTCAAGCCAAGCGTACCAATTCCCCTCAACTGGCTGGATAGGCCAGTGAAGCAACATGGTGGCCCCAACAGTGACTATGGTACCATACAATAGCCAATGGCGTGGCTGGGTCCAGAGATAGGCCCAAGTCACAGCTACATTAACCAAAGCAATGCGCTGAAGCACACCCAGCACCCGAAAGCTATCTAGATGATGATCCCACAATAGGTTCAGGGTCAAACCAATCAAGAATAGTTTGGCAGACCGGACCAAGCCTTTGTTTATGATAGTTGACTTTGAGACTCCTTTAGTCAACTGCCCACCTACTGATAAGGCCATGCTTACCCCCATGATGAACAGGAAAGATGGAAAGACAAGGTCGGCAAATGTTAAGCCATCCCAGCTTGCATGTTTCAGGATCGGGAAAGTGTTGCGCCAATCGCCAGGGTTGTTGACCAAGATCATGCCTGCAATTGTAATACCACGCAAGGCATCTAGGGACAGCCATCGGCTACCGATGCTTGTGATAGCTGTCATAAGCTGATAACTGATTTCGAAAGCCTTGCTTTTTCTGCCATGAACGCCATTCGGTGGCTTTCTACCGATACATCGATCGTACTAGTTAGTAATTTCGGGTTGTTGGCACGTACAGCATCGGCAAAGCTTCCTATTAGGCCCATGTCGCCACCGCCATGTCCCGAGCCTGCATCACCACCAAGTTCTGACGATCCGTAGCTGGTTTGTTTGTTGGTCAGAAAATCCGTGATCACAAACTCCTTCATATCGCCCTCAAGATATCCTCTTGTGCCCATAACACGGGTTTTGCGCATACCCATACCTTGTTCGGGGCTAAAGGCGCTCATCGTGAAACTGCCAGTGGCTCCACCTTCAAACTTCATCTGAACAACTTGGTGGTCAACAACGTCATTGTCGCAATGATAGACGCATTGACCATAAGGGCCTTCCTTAAGCGCCTTCATCCGACCCTCTTGGCTCAGATCTTCGGTGATTACCGTGACAGGCCATCCTTTACGTTCTGGCTTGAGGTATAACCGCATGGCCGAATAGGGACAGGTGGACTCTACGGCGCAACCATCTGTACAGCGTTTGGTACTGCCTGCTGGGGCATTGGAGGCTTTGAAGTGCATCAGGCTACCAAAGGAGGCTACTTCTTGGCATGGTTTGCCAACTAGCCACCGCATGATGTCAAGGTCATGACAGGACTTGGCTAGCAACATAAAACTACTTTCGGATTCCTTACGCCAATTACCTCGCACGTAGCTATGAGCCATATGCCAATAGCCTACTGGCTCAAAGTGATCTATCGAGACAACATCTCCCATCACACCGGAAGCCATGATCTCTTTCAATTTTTTGAAGTAGGGGCCATAGCGCAAAACATGGCAGACCGCCACCATTACGCCTGCTTTTTTGGCGGCTTTGGCAATGTCTTCACACTCTTGGAGGCTGGTGCTGATTGGCTTTTCAAGCATGACATGATAACCCATGCTGATCGCCTTCATGGCAGGTGCATAGTGTAGTTTGTCGGGGGTGCTGATCAGGACTGCATCTGCCCATTTTGGTTTTTTGAATACGTCTTCCCAGGTATTGAGGCAGGCCTCTTGGGGTATGTTGTACTTAGTGGCATATCCAGTCCGGCGCTCTTGTATAGGCTCGGCCACACCAATAATGTTAAGGGCTTCGGGATGACTTTGTGCGTACCGACTGTAGGCATTCCCCCTGTTGCCAGCACCGATGCAGATGATGGTTGCTGCCTTAACCTCTCCAGCGAGCACTGGCTGGTAATCCCCCTCTTCGAACGTGCCTACCTCTAGCTCTTTAATGATTCTGTCAGCTTTGGCTTTGTTAGCTAGAGTCAGGGATCCGGTACCAAGCACAGCAGCAAGGGCACCTGTGCGTGTCAGAAATTTTCTTCTTTCCATCGTGGTTTAAAGCGTTTTATGTGTGGTTGTGTTCGCCTTGCTAGATAATAAACTTTAGTAGCACACACAATGATGGCATCATTTGTCCACAAAACAAAAAACACCTTGGCATTA
>CANHWS010000114.1 GCA_947464365.1 Cytophagaceae bacterium
TGCCATCGGATATGGCTAAGGGTATGTATTTGGTTTCAGTCCGCCGTGGCAACAAGACCTATAATCAACGTCTTGTTGTGCGCTAGATATTGATCACTTTTAGTGGAATAGCAGTACCTTAAATTATTGACTTGCCCAACGAGGCCCCACCTGTTTTTTCAGGATGGGGCCTCAATTTTGTGCACCTTTTGAAAGCATTTCATCAGACCTTTTCCATCAATTTTGTAGTATGCAGATGATGGATAGACTAGCAATTTCGGCCAGAGGGTGGGACAAAGACTTTGATCCTGTTGTAGGCAAAACTTTGGCCCAACACCACATCTGGGCCTTGGAGACTGCCCCGGGTAAAATCGGTGTCAATACCAGTTACCCTACTGATGCCGAAGCAGTTGCATACCGTCAATTCTGGGTCGATGCAGGGATCCAGATCATAGCGATGCAATCCTTGTTTTTTGGACATCCATCACTTCATGTTTTCGGTAATGACCAAGTGTTTAGCCAAACAGTGGATCATCTAGTCCGGATGGCTGAGCTAGCTGAGGTTCTTGAGGCAAAGTATCTAGTTTTTGGGGCCTACCAAGTACGGCGGCGAGGACCAATCTCGATTTCCGAAGCTGATGATCGGTTTCTTGACTATTTCTCAAAGGTTATGGCCCAACTTCAAGGGTCGAACGTGACGTTCTTGTTAGAGGCTGTCCCCGCTACATACGGCGCGGACTACCTAACAATGCATTATGAAATTGAGGAAATAGTGCGCAAGATTGGTCATCCACAGGTACAGATGTTGTTAGACGTTGGTGCAGCCTACACCAACCGAGAAACCTTAGCTGAGGTACGCCGCTGGGCTAAGATGTCTCCACATATCCACTGGGCCGTGCCTGGGTTTGGTAGGTTAGATCAATCAGACCAATGTCTCGATTTGATTCAGGCCATTTGGGATGAGACCAAGACTGTTAGTGGTCCCGGAAATGAAAATATGGACGCTGCAGCGGTTTGCTATCCTCAAATATCGATCGAGATGTTCGAACATGCCTTGTTACCAGACGTGCAGGCCAATCTTGACCAGCTGATCAACTGGGTCAAACAAATACCTTTAGGAACATAGCCTAGCAAGTGTCTTAGGTCGTTATTGTTTACCTGCTGATGGCTTGAGCCCTAGGATAGTTATCCTACGGTCTGCATCAATGTAGATTTCCTGATAGTCGCAAGAATATTGGCCTAAGGCCAGTTTACGCGCCAGACAATAGTTGGCAACGCTAGTCTTTAGCATCACGTCTTTACCACCTAGGGGCAAGATGATGCCACTTTCGGTATTACGTACCTCAACTTTACGCATGTCGCTGTTGATAGCCTTGTCGAACGTGTATTCAGCACGGCTGATCTTCGTTTGGCCGTCTTCGATAACGGGTTTGAAGGGTACACCCACTAGTTTGAGCCTGAAAGTGTCCGTTATGTTGATTGTGCCCTCTAGTCGGCTGAATTGGAGCCTCAGCTGCCTGTTTTTCTCGATGTTGTATATCAAGTGGCAATTAAGGTTACCAACAAAGTTGTCTGATCCCTTGACCTGCTTGTAGATATAATCGTCAATCAGTTTGCTAATCAGAAGCTCATTGGCAGTGTACTCGTCTGGCCGATACATGCTGTAGTCATAGATCTTGACATCAGTAGCGCCATCGGCTGTGGTGCTTTCGACGTTAGCTGTTTCTTTGGTTACATCCTCAGCCTTCATCTGGGTGATTTTCCCTGTGGCGATATCACGCACAAAAATTCCCCCGATGTCAAGTGTTGTAATTCGGCTGGTGTTAGTGGCCTTTCGGTTGCTAACAGATTTGAGGTAGAGGCCAGTAAAGAAAATGGCGACTACAATGGCAGCTCCGATATAAAGCCCAGTATTGATGACGGGAGTAAGTTCGTAGCGCTTGCCTAAAAAAACCAGATAACGTTTTTTTATAACGGTTCTCGTGGCATTCCTTGCCCTAAGGTTGATAGATCCCTGCAGATAATGCTGGGTTTGCCTAACAAAGGTCTGCTTGAATGGAGCACTTGGTTGGCCGCCAGCCTGGACATTGCGCTGTGTACGCGGGATACCGGGTGGTGGGGGAGGGCTATTGGTTGCTCGGGTGGATGTGTTGCCGCGGCCAAGTGTGCCTTGGTTGCCACGCGGAGGTTGGTTGCTAGGTGGGACGACCGGCCTCTTGGTCTGGACGACCTGCGTCTTTGCATATCGTGTACCTTTGGCCTGAGTTGGGGCCGGTGCAGCACCAGGATTGAGCGGTAGATGTTGTAAATAACGCTCTAGCACCTTGCACCAGGCATTGATATCTGGTCGTAGGTTCGGGTTCGAATGTCCAGCGTCAAAACAGTCTAGGAAAAGCTGTTTGACGTCCTGAGGGTATTCAAAGAACTTGTTATGGAGTGGCGGGACGTTGGCGAACCGCACTTTGTTGGCACCATGGACGAAGAGGCCATTCTCAATCATCTGGGCGATTTCGGTACAGGCATCAAAAGGAGCCTTGCAAGTACCTGCATACGGGTGGATTCCAAAAAGAATTTGGTAGAAAATTACCCCAAACGAGAAACGATCCCATGTTTCGGGGATAAATCCAGCTACGGTATCAAGCGTCGCTATCTCAGGCGGACTGTACTCTGGTGTGGAGACTGGGGCCCGAAATAAGACCTTAGTGCCTTCATAAACCTCAACAGAGTCAATGTCGATGATGCTGATCTGTCCAGTAGAGGGCTCGACCAAGATATTATCTGGTTTGAGATCGACCAGTACATAGCGTTTTGCTTCATGGATCTGGCTGAGGGCCGCAGCAATGTTAAAACAGAGCTTAACCCTAAGGCCTTCGGACCCTGGCCGTTTGTGGTCAAACCGTCCCCAGTCTTGCTGGTGTTTGCGTTTGATATCCGGCAGGGTCAGGATAGTCAATTTCTGGCCCTTGACTGCTGCGGGCATAATATACCCACAGAACCTGTTGTTGTTCTGGAGCAAATCACTAGGCCAAATGACCGAGTGCATGTTGCGCAGGACTGGAGGGTTGGCGATCAGGTATTCCAGCTTTTTGAGCCGCTCTCTTGTTTCGGACTTGCTAGGATCGATCTTTTCGGGCTTCAACAGCTTAGCGACATCAGAAGTGTGTTGCTGTGGACCTGTAATTCGGTACACATCACCTTCTCCACCACTACCTAAAGGGGTGTCTTCTATCTGGATGGATGCCTTGCCATTAACTGTTTTTAACATTGCCCTACCTCCAGAATGCTACCAACATGGTTTTGTCGTCAGACTCCGTGCTAAGCCGCTCGGTACCGCTGTCGAGGAATTGGGCCCAATTATGATTAACCACCTCTGGGGTGTTTTTATCCGCCATGGACCGGAGCGTTTGCAATATCGGGTTAAAAAAACCTGGGAAAGGTCTATTAGGATCGCTAAAGTGCCCGGTCTCGTCGTCTACGATGTGGCATTCGAAGCTGGCCATTTCGCAACCGTCTGACAGCAGAGCAAAAGGCAACTTGTCACCCTCAAATCTGAAGACTGTTACGTACTCGTTGATGTCCCCACCTATTAGCGGTGACGATGTCAAAAAAATGGTCTCGTTCGCAAACTCGCCTCTGAAGGGTACAAATAGGGGTTTCCAGATTCCATCATTATCGAGATAACAACCTCTACCATCACCTACCTGAAATCCGAAAAGTCCATGTTCGGTTCCGACAACTGCCATCAGGGTGCAAGCCAAGGATTTAATATCTACACCTAGTTCTGCAGCCTTGACATTCAGCTCGGCCAAGACAGTTACGATAATATTGCTAACCACTAGGTTGAGCGTTCGTGTGTCAGGTATGGTAGACGTCTGTACCCATTTGTGATGCACTACAGACTCAGATAATAACTTAACTACTTGTTGACAAGCAAGTTGGCTACCATACTCACTATGCGTCTGAGATCCTGCTCCGTCTGCGACGGCAGCAACCATCCAGTTCCTTCCGGCTGGTGTGTAGTGGTGTGCGTCTTGACAGGGGAGATCACGCTCTACGTGTCCCTTGCCAGCAACCGAGGCTGCCGTGACATACCAGTTTTGATTGTTAGACATTAATCTGACGAATGAAGGTCGCTTTTGGGTTTAGGCTAGGTGGTTTGGCTTTCTGAGCTAGTAAATCAGCATAAGCAGATAGGCGCTTTGCCCTAAGGACATAGCACTTCCCCGCTTTGTGATTTAGATACTGATCTGGGACCAGCTGTTTGGGCTCGGAAGCTGGACAGTTTGCCCTTCCTTGCTACTAGTGATGATGGCCATCGAGTTGGATAACCATTTAAAGAACTCCACAAACTTGAGTCCTTGTAATTTCATTGGTGGGGAGCTAGGGTGAGCGATTTTACCCAGGATCTCCATGTCGGCGCCTTCGACACCGATAGGGTAGAACATGTAGTTTTTGCGATCCACACCGTCTTTGATCTCAGCCGCTAGGCCATCGATGTCTTGACCACGGTCCGGAGAGCCATCAGTAAAGAGCACGATCCAAGGACGGTAGTATTTTTGTCCTGTCTCTTGGTAGTAAGACTTCCGGGTCTTGATCATGTTGATTGCGGTCCGGACGCCATCCACCAAATAAGTAAGGCCTGCTGCCTTTAGCTCATGACCAATCATTCCTTCTACCAATGTAGGTTCTTGCGCTACCTCCACAACATCACTAAAGGTGACGATGCCAATTTCGAGGCGATTACTAGCGTTGAAATCCTCCTCAACCTCTGTCCTAAAGTCACGTAAGGCTTGGTTCAGCGCATCAATAGGTGCTCCCTGCATCGAACCTGAGGTATCAAGCACGAGTACACAGAGGCACTTTTGTTCGTAATTTTTGGGGGTTTCAACGGCAAACGGACTGCTCATACGAGGTCTGGAGTAGGTATCAGAAGAATAACAAGAACAAGGTATGCCAACTGTAGGTTCGATATCCCATGATATCTACCTGTACAGAGGTTTCCAAAAGTAGCCTATTTTCTGAATGTATCAGCCTAATGCCCTACAATAAGTTCGTGAGCATGTAAGTAACTGGGCCAAAACGACGGATTAGAGCCTGAACGATACTGATTTAGACCTATTTTCCTCTTAAAACACTACGTGCTTCGTCCCCTTGGGCGACTAACTTAAGCGGGTCCACGCCCTTGAATTTGCTATGTGTTTTTACCACCGAGCCTAGGTCATTGAGCATGCTGTATAAACCATAGTAGGTTCGGTTGATGTACAATCCATCTTTGGAACCGCGAGCCACTTTGCTATTTCTGATCTCTTTCATGCCGCCAAGTTCCTCGGCATACTTGTAGATGCGGTCAAAATAGTCTTTGTCACTGAAATCAAATGTTTCGGTACAGAAGGGGCGGCCTAACAACTCAATCATCTCCCGAAACAATGGTATGAAAAAGTCTTGCGTTTTCTGATCCTCATCAGGATAGACAAACTCAAGGGCATAGAACAACCTGAGCATGAGGGCATTATCCTGTATGCTCTGCGGGTTAATGAGGCTGAAGTAATAGTAGTAAAAATCCTCGGGCAGCTCCTTAACACAACCAAAGTCGATGATACCTAGTGTGCCATCTGCTTGCATCAGAAAGTTGCCTGGGTGCGGGTCTGCATGGACCTGCATCATGTTATGGATTTGGTACTCATAAAAGTCCCACAGGCTCTGACCTATCTTATCACGAACGGATTGGCTGGGGTTTGTGGCCAGAAAATCTTTGAGGTGAAGTCCGTCTAGCCATTCCATCGTGATGATGCGAGGTCCGGACATGGAAGGGTAGTATTCAGGGAATTTGAGCCCAGTTAGGTGAGCGCAAGCAGCACTGATTTCTTGTCCGCGGCGGATTTCGAGGGCATAGTCTGTCTCTTCGAGTAATTTACCTTCGACCTCGGACATGTACCGATCTACATCTGCTTCGTTGAGGCCCATAAGCCGAACTGCAAATGGTTTGACCATCTTAAGGTCAGAAGCAATACTGGTTGCAACACCAGGATATTGAATCTTGACAGCTAACCGCTTCCCATCCTTGTAGGCTTCGTGGACCTGGCCAATACTGGCTGCATTACGTGCCTGAGGGTCAAACTTGTCAAACAGTTGCTGTGGCGTTTTGCCTACTTGCTGAATAAAAGTGCGGATCACCAACGGCGCAGAAAGAGGCGGGGCACTGTACTGAGAAAGCTGGAAGCGATCCACGTATGCCTTAGGCAACATACTACGATCCATGGACATCATCTGTGCAACCTTAAGGGCCGAGCCTTTTAGCGTACTCAGTGAGTTGTAGATGTCGGTGGCGTTGTCGTCGTGCAGTTGATCTTTGGTGGTTTCGCCGTTCATGGCCTTTGCTGCATAGTACTTAACGTAGTTGCCACCGATCTTAATTCCTGTTTTTACAAACTCACTGGCCCTTGCCACTTTGCCTGTCGGGATGCTGCTCTGCTCTTTGTTGTTGCTCATTAGTGGTGGGATCAGGTCATCATTATGATGCCGAAATCCTTAGTCTTTAAACCCCTTGCGGTAGCCTAGTGTTTCCGAAAGGAACGGTAATATGTTGCCCTTTGGATAATTGAGCTCTATTTGTTCTGCCAGACGAACTTAGCAAAGTCGAATGCTGAGTCTAGCGCATTGCTGCCCATGACGTCCATGCTGACATTGATGGCCTTTTCGACAGCAGCATCGGTAAGCTCAAAATTTTGGCTGGTGTCTTTTAGCCAAAAGTCTAGCAGGAATAGTGCCTGAATCCAGAGCCCAGATGCATATTTTGTTGTGATATAGGGCCTGCTTGCGACTTCGCCAGTATCTGTGCCTTCGGTAACACGGGCATTGGCATAAGCCACAAATGCCTCCTTCCAATGTTTCAGGCATGCATTGCTGCCTGGCATCATAGGCTTGTTTTGTCGCAATGACCAGCTCAGGAAACTGCGGTTTTGTTTCCACTCCTCTATTAGGGTGTAGAAGTAGGCCAACCACTTTTCGCGGACGGTATAGCCAAGGTAGGCATCCTCAGCGTCTAACCGGATCAGGGTATTGAGGTGCAACTGGAGCCAAATCTCTCCTTCGATGGCCTCAAAACTGTTAAAGTGCTCGTAGTAGTCAGTTTCGGCTAGGCCAAGACTAGTAACAAACTTATAGATGGAGGCTGGCTGATGGCCATGCTCCAGTACATGTTGTTTGTAGCCATAAATCAGGGTTGCTCTGACGTCGATAATCTCGGCGACTAAAGGGCTCGAGATGGTTGCGTCTGGTTCGATAGCTGATTTCTTTGCCATAGTGTTAGTGGAGGACATTATACCTCTGGAACGCGTTGGGATTGATTGCTGTAAAGATAACGGGATTTACCCGACAATGTTGTCAGGTACGTCATTGAGCGGATGGGGACGAGTTGTTGCCAGATTTGGCAGCACCTTGTTTGGCCCGAAGCTTGATATTTTTGGCACTTTCCGATATAGAAACCTTGCCACTGGCGTTTGAGCGACTTTCCATGAACTCAAAGGCACAGGCCAGAGGGCAGGGCACCTTGAGGGCACCTTGCTTGCGCATCAGATAATTAACGTAATCTTTATCGAGTTGCATAACTCTTGGTTCGGTAGGAGGGGGGGGAATAGTGGTACTACAAACTAGTACCATAAAAGTTTTAGGACAGGCATCTTACAACCTGATTTATCCACAATTAGCCAATGAACGCCGGAAAAACTTGGTGAAGCGACAGAATTTGACCCATTTATCAGGGTTCCTTGGCCAGTGATACGACCTGAATGGTCAAAAAGACAATATCGGATAGGTCCATCCTCTGTCTTTACCATTAGTCGAATCGGGTGCCCCAAGTCAGATGGGTGCTGATCTACTATACTGATGTATGTGATGCACTCATTGGAATTAATGGCCTGTTCATGGATCACCCCAACCGCATCAAGGTCAAACCCGCCACTTGGAAAGGCGGTTGGGTAAGGGTCATTAACTAAATTGCCATTGGCTGCCCTAATTCCATAAACAGGATTGATGCTTCCGATGGCATCTACCAACCTAACGTGCGTGATGCGGTTTAGGTTTAAGTCCACATTGCTTTGTGCTAGTCCCTCAAGATCAGCAAGATCAAACGGGGTGCCGTAGGGAGTGACGTATTTACCAGCAAAGTTGTTAAGACGCTCAACTCCAGTTGTAGTGCTAAACGGACCTATCTGAACCAATTGGCCAAGGCCACAATAAGTTGGGAAACGATGGAAATGCACTCCGTCCGAGCTCACCTCAACAAAAGCCAGCTCCAGGTAGTCGCCTGCGGTGGTACCAAACCCGTTCTCGAAAATGACGAAGTCAGGACCGGTACCGTTCGTGATTGGCCTTCGGAAGCTAAGGGTGGCTACACCACTGTCCCCAAGACTCACGATGTCTGGGTTGTTGCCAAGGCCTGCGCTATCTTGACCGTAAGATACTTTTCCTAATAGTTTGTTGGCAATGTCAAGGTACCCACGCTTAACAACACAACTTTGGCCCCATGCTTTTATGAGATTGCTGTCTCTATGGATGGCTGATGTACCTGAGAAATCGTGCCGCGGGGCAAATTGTGCATAAGATGGCAGGACATAACCGGCCAAACAGAGTAAGACTATGCTGATGGTTCTGAACATCGAGTAGGTAAGATTTGTCTGTTTGGTAATCATGGCAATAGGGTCATTGCCCCCGGGTTGAGACCAGCGTTGTATTTGTTGATCAGAGCACCAAACTTGTTGAAGCGCCAGACTTGAGCAGTCGTGACATAATCCTTGCTATCGCTGATCCAGACCTCCTGAGACTTGTTGTTGTAAATGAGTCGATATGGGGATTGGATATTCTTTACAACGGGCCATACTGTTTCAGAAACGGTGCCAGTTCGGGTATTGATGATCGCAATTGTTGGGTTTTGCTGGATAGAGCGGAGCTGGATAATGGTATCGCCACCTGCGGCGGAAATGGCTGATGGAATTACCTCACGACTTAGCACCGAAAGGCTTTGGGCCGAAATACGTGTCCATGAAGCATTTGCGGCACTGTAGTCTGCTTTGGCATAAACGTAGGCTTCATTGGGTTGGCCGGCGAGGATAGTTGTCGGATTGGCATCGACAGTTATGTTGCCCAAGAAATTGAGGGTTGGCAACGCAAAGACCGAGATTCGGTTATCGAAGTTGGGGGCGCTCAGCCCACCACTATTAGCGACCATCATGTAGTCGCCACTGACACAAATCCCCTCGGGGTTCCTCCCAGCGGCAAGGACAGTCTCTTGGTTTAGGGTGTTTGTGTCGATCACGACCACGTTCCCGTCAAAACAAGAAACAAAGGCTCTGGGCCCTGCAAAAGTAATCTGCCTTGGTTGGCGAGCAATCGAACCAGAAAAAAGGTTAATCTGCCGAAGTAGGCGATAAGTGGATTTTTCCAGAACGGCCACATAGCTACTCACATTGACCACGACGTAAATCTTGTTGCCATAAACCGCAATGTCGTTGCCAGTATCACCTAGCTTTAGGCCAGTTTTCAGCTCAAATAGATCGGTAACAGCAGTGTTGGCCTTCGGGGAAATTAGAGTTAGCGTGCTGTTATTACGCTGGAACAAGCCTTCGTTTACGACAAGTACTTGTGTTGTGTCTGACGAGGTAGCGTTATTGGGGTTTGTTGGAGTTGGTGTTCCGGACTGGTCTGCTGTTTTGGGACTACAGCCTATCAATATCGTAAAAGCTGGCAGCACTAATACTCTGGTAATCAGCCTTGTGTATAGTATATTTAATGTCATGATTTTGGATGGAGATAAGGTGATTTGAACCATGGGGTCAGAATATGTTATACATGAGTCCGAACTTTAACTGCCTCCCAGGCATAGGGAAACTCTGAAGAACTTGGTATTGGGTGTCGATTAAGTTGTTGACTCCTAAGCAGGCAACAAATCTGGATTCTGGCTGATCCTTATGTCTATTTTTGGCCCCTACATCAAATCGGTAGGTCAGGCTACAA
>CANHWS010000115.1 GCA_947464365.1 Cytophagaceae bacterium
GCCACGGAACTGCACCTGCCCAGAGGTAGGATTGGGGAAGGCAACAGGGGCCACCGATTGCGCCACCTCCCGAGGACCACCCAGCTCTGTAAGTGGGTCAAAAGGCCTACCGAAGTTGGCGATTTTGGTAAAGTAAAAATTCTGGCCTGTATAGGGCACTTGGAAAGCATCATCAATAAATCCACACAGAACCGCACTTTGGTCTGGGTTATAGGTGATACCGTATAGGTAGAGTTCATTACTAGCTGGCAAGGCTGCAACTAGAATCCGCCAGAGACGTAGACCATTTGCATCTACTTTGGTCATGTAAAAATCAACACTATTCCGTGCCTTTGATGTATATATTACACTGCCATCATCCATAATCCTGCATGGAATGCTAGAACCAGATCCGATCTCAGAAATAAGCCATTCTTGACTATAGTCTGGTCTAAGTTTGGCGATATAGAAGTCAGGCGGCACTGTAGTGCTAGCCAGTACACTGGTTTGGACCAATAGTCCCCCATCAGGGCAGCGTTGCACAAAATTAAAGTTAGGCCCACCCGCTGTCGGCGGTACAAACAAATTGCGGGTACTATCAACAATAACTCCGTTAGAATCAACCACCATTCGCACTAACCGATTAGCCACCGAACCACCTAGGATAATTTTGCCATCTGCATCATTAAACGCAGCAAATTGATTTGGAGTGGTTGAGCCAGGATTGTAAACCTTTAGCCAATCTAGATAACCTTGAGGCGTAAAGCGGGCTAAAAACCAGTCTAGGCTTGTATTTGGGTAAACACGCCCTCTGCCAGAGATACCATAAACGATCAAATCACCATTTTTGGCCTTGAACATTCCATAAGGCTGGGCATAATAACCCTGTTCCTTTACAATAGTGGTTCGGATAATGCTACCTGTAGAATCCAATAGCTGAATTGCAAAACCACCTCGATCTGCAGGATTAGGGAATGTTAATGCATCTATTACCACTGCTAAGGTACGATCGTCCAATGGAACTATGCCTTTGCCATTTCCAGCCACGCCTAGAGGACGAGTCCAAAGCAAGCGACCATCACTACCAATTTTGACAATGTGTGCACCATCATAGTCATAAGTCGAAACATTAACCGTAAACAATCGCCCACCGCCCACCGCATAATAGGCTGAAGAATCTAAACTTGTGATTGAATATAAACGGTCAGAGTTGATCGTTACAGAATGAATGCGAGTCCAAACAACTTGTTGACAAGTTGCTTGATAACCTAACAGTGTCAACAAAAGGGCAACAAAGTATCTCATGGCCTTATTGTTTGATCAACTTGTATGGTATAGCCATTTGGTCCAAATGCACTAGATAGAGCCCTGATGCCAAACTAGTTAGGTCAACATTCAGTTTGGTGCCTAAAAAGTTGGTCCATGTAGTACAGCCTTGGGAGGAGCATAGGCCACCCCACACTAGCAATTGGCGGACTTGAGGCGACATGTGCTGTGTCATAGGCTGCGGCATTTGTAACAAGACCAAGATAAGCTAAAAAAGGTTGCCTGCCGGTTTTGTTTTGTCTGAACTCGGATTCTAGAAATAAGATTTAACGGATTTATGGGATGGGTTTGCAGACACCTCAAGGTAAGACGGCAAGCTACCATGTGTGGATGAGTACACATGAATCCCATTAATCCTTACAATCTGTTTAATCATGGTTCAGACAATTCATAATCCCTCACCCACCCAGCGGCCGCCCGGCCTTTGCCTGCAAAAAGGCTAGTAGCACCAATACACTGAAAGCAATACCCAAAACACGGGGCCAAGTACTGCTCGTGATCCCTTGGCTGAGTAAGAAGGCAGCCAATAACGGGATGAGCTGCAAGGCATGTAGGCCAACAAAATGGGCTATCCTCAGGTCCCCAAATTGGAGGCTCCAGTTCAGGAACGGTAGACCTGGTCCGCCAACTGGGCCACCGACAATCGGTTGTTGGGCGACCCCTGCCATGTAAAAGCCTACATAGCTCGCAAACAAAAAGATACCGATCCCCCAAATAATGGCCTCGTGGTAGCTGGGTGCCTCTGCTATGCTAGTCATGGGTCGAGTCACGATCACTTGTACCATAAGTGCAGCCATGGCCAGGGTGTTGATCACGATAGCGGTGCCCATCAGTCCAAAGACAGCAGCATCAAACCCTGTGGCTATATTGTTGTGGGACCGGACACCCCGCGCTGCCTGCATCGTGATAAGGCCCATCTCGATAATCATCATGACGGACAAGATCCAGCCGTATAGCCGTCCTGAGCTTGGTGGCACACAGTCGGGCAATAGCCAGGCCATCGTGCCGGTGAAGATCGCGATCGAAATGGCGAATTTGAGCGGCTTTATCCAACGATTAATGCCAAGGATCATCGTGTCATGATCCAGCACCAATAGGGCAATAAGGACAAGAGATAAAACGATGTGGCCAAGCGTTACCCAGGTCAGGACCGGGTTACGGGTCATCATTTCGGACAGGAAGGTGGATGGGTTGCGGAACATAGATGCCAAGATAAGCCAATTAGCATACATTTATATTTGGCTCGCCATTCCCTTCATGATCTTGACATGGATCGCGCGTGGATTGAACCTTGTGATGAAGACCAAAAAGTTGTTCATGAAACCATGGATCACTGTGGCCCGCCCAGCAGTCATCGCCTTAATAGCACCAGCGGCAACATGGCTGGCAGAGGCCATTTTCATGTCTTTGTAAGCCTTTGTTGTCAGCATCTTGGTTGAGGCAAAGGCAGACTCGGTCTGGCCTGGGCAATAGACCGTGACTTTGATGTTGGTGTCGGATAGCTCAGCACCTAGGGCCTCCGAAAACGAAAGCACAAATGCCTTGGACGCTGCATAGGCCGAAAAATACGGAAAGGGGAAGAAGCTCAGCAAGGAGCCAATGTTCAGGATATGACCAGCGTTCCGCTCGCGCATATCTGGCAAGAAGAGGTGCGTCAAAGCAACAAGGGCCTGGATATTGAGCGACAACATATCCAGCTGTTGCTGAAGGTTGATCACGTCAAAGTCCCCATAGCAGCCGACCCCTGCATTGTTGATTAGCGTCGAGACCTCTAGTCCTCGCTCCTTGACAGTCGAAAACACATTCCAGAATTGGTCAGGGTTAGCAAGGTCAGCCATGATGATTTGAACCGGGCATTGGTGTTTAGTTGCTAGTTCGGCAGCAATAGTCCGTAGTTTGTCACCTGACCGGGCGACCAAGATCAAGGGTTTCTGTTGGGCGGCTAACTGGCTTGCGATCTCTAGACCGATGCCCGAGCTGGCCCCAGTAATGAGGGTATAAGTTTCCATATTAAACTAGCAAAGGTGACAGGGATAGGATGGCTTAGTCTTTGAGTTGGATCGTGAGGTTCAGTGTTTTGTTGGCCTCGACGGACACAACGGCATCGTCAAAGTCGGGCGGCCCCATCTTGATTTTGGCATCTCGTGAGAAGCCAATAGGCTCTTTCGGAAACCCGATAAAATTGGTCTTGAGGTCCTTGTTCCGATCGATATCCTGAAACACAACCAGACCATACCTACCAGCAGGTACGTCCGTAAAGGTGATCGTCTGGGTGGCTGATTTGACTGGCTCGAACTTGCCGATCAGTTGTTGGCCTGGCTTCGGGAAGTTGGCCTTGACAAATATCCCAGCCGAGAGATCGCCGCCTGCTTTGAGGTTAACATTCGTGACCGTGATCACCACTTTGCCCTGACCAAACAGGTAGGCCGGGAGCAGGATCAGTAATGTAATAAGGAGTGGTTTATACATGTTGTGCCGCCCAGGGGGATAGTGCTTGTCCCTGAGCTTGATGCAAACCTATGGGTACATATCCCTGCCCTCAAACCTTTGGGATAAACAGGCCTCATTTGTGATCAAATGGCTTTGGGGGGGCGAACGGGAAGGTTACAGTCCCAACTTTTGGGAGCAAAACCACAACAGGTTGCCTAGGTCAGGCGAGGCCCGCCAGCCGCTCTTTTAGTTCTGCCACCAACGATCGGGAGACCGGCACCTGCTTTTGTTGTTGGCGTAAGACGATATACATCGAGCGGGCATTGCCATCAAATCGCTCGGCATGCATAAGGTTCACGATATAGGATTTATGGCATCGGTAAACAGACTCGATACCCTTTGTCTGATCTAATGTATCCTTGATCGTGATCCGGACCAAATGGGACTTGATGGCCTCCCGGGTTTTGTCTAGGTAATAGAACGTCATGTAGTTGCCATCCGACACAGCATATAAGAAGTCCTGCACCAAGATCTCGATTGGGCGGGTTTTGCTACCTTCTCCGTTGATCGTGAGGCGATCTGACAACCCATTACCCACAGGGAAGCCCTCTGGCGACTGTTGTGATTGGGGCAGTTTGCTTTCCGCAGGCAGCCTAGATATCATGACAAGGTCACGGTTATTGTAAGAAGCCAGCTGGCCATTGGATCTGCTGAGCAAAAGCTCAACCAAAAACAACATGATCAGGATCGGGAAAAACCCAACCGCTGATGTGATCCCGACAAAACCCAGCAGGCTATGTTTCGAGATGCCAATATCGTCCACCGAAAGGTTGTAGTAGTAGTTGGCGACAGAAGTCAGCAATAGGTTAAAGACCAAGAACAAAACCTCGTTCTTGATTTGCCAACTAGCGGGCCTGAACCATTGAGGCACCAGTTTTGGCAATACCAGGTACGAAAAGGCAATGCAAGCACTAACTGATAGCCCGAACCCAGCCAAAACCACCACCTTGTCCTGAATGGCTTGGCCACCAAAAGGCTGGAAAAGCAGCAGGAATAAGTAGGTAAACAAGCCAAACCCCAACGCCATAACGGATTTGGTCACCAATCCTTCGATCAATGGATAGGGGCGGCTAAGCCACGCATGTAATTGTCTGAACGTTGTCTTTAAGGTCAAAATCAGTTCCGATTCAGGAAAGCTCTCTTTTTGTGGCCACAAAGCTAGGGTTTACGTTCCAGATCTTTATCCGAGCGGTTAAATAGGGCCTAGCCACCTAGCAAATTGGGATGATTAGTAAAGTTGATGACGGCCCAAATGCGCCTATTTGTTCCTGACAGGCTTACTACGTTTCGTGCGCCTATTCGGATGTCTCATGTCCTTTCTCGGGCAGGCGGCAATAGCATCAATCTAGTTTTGGGATACAGAAATGATCAGCACAAGGCTGGTTCAGCATTAATCCTCAGAAAACGATGAAGCAGATTATCCTAACGGTACTTGTCCTTTCAGCACTAGCAGTCGGGTTGATTTACTCGCTTTTGCACACAAAAGAAAAGCAAGAACAGACTACCCAAAAATTGAGTGAACGCATTAGCCCAACCGTAGAGGCCATGATTGCCAAACCCAGCACATGGCAGGACACCCTAACACTACCCGCCACGCTTCAGCCGTGGGAGCGCAGCACCGTTTCGGCGGCCCTAGACGGACGTTTGGAAGGTCTAACAGTAGAGGAAGGAGCTTCCGTGGCCAAAGGGCAAGTACTAGCCACCCTATATGCCCCAATGCGCATTGCGGACCTAGCGCAGGCGCAAATAGCCCTCAAAAAGGCCGCTTATGAGCTTAACCGCCAGCAAGCGCTGGCCGCTGCCGAGAACACCACAAAGGCAGACTTACAAACTGCCACCCTAGCCCATGAGGCCGCAACCATCACCCTTGCCAATCTGGAAAAGCAGCAAGCCGAGTCTCGGATTGTGGCACCAGTTGCTGGCGTACTCACCGCCAAAAGGGTACAGAATGGGGTCTATGTACAGCCCGGTACCGAGCTGTTGCAGCTATCCGTGGTTGATAAACTAAAAATCGAGGCCTTCGTCTCAGCTGGTCAGCTATCCAGCATTACCATTGGCCAACACTGGACTGCACGGCTTGCCCACAATGGCCGTACCTTCTCCGTAGCGGTGGCAAGCCTCAACCCTGAGCCCTCTGCTGCGCGCACCTATAAGATTACTTGGTCTGCCAACCCAGCGCCTAAAGGTTGGCTACCGGGCATGTCTGTTACGCTCCAGAGCCAGCAACACCTTACCGCAAATGTATGGCAACTACCTACCACTGCCCTATCTGGCACTGAGCGGGCCTTTGTTTTGACACAATTGCATAAGGGCATAGCACACAAAATACCAGCACAAGTAGTTGGCAGAAACGCCCAATCGGTCTGGTGCAAGGCCCCCCTATCAGGTGGAGATACCCTGCTCATTTCTGGCCAACATCTTTTGGCAGAAGGCGCTAAACCAGGCCGTTTGGTTTGGGTCAGGTAAGGCAAGCGGATCTAAGAAACTTGGTTCTACATCATTAAAACAACATCGTATGTCAGTTACAGAATTGGCCATCAAACGGCCCATCCTCTTTATTGTATTTTTCATTTTGCTATTAGGAGGCGGGGTATTCTCTTTCACCCAGCTGCGCTACGAGTTGCTTCCTACGCTAGATACCCCCTTTGTTACGGTTGCGACGGTATATCCGGGTGCTGGCCCAACAGAAGTAGAAACAGGGATCACCAAAAAGCTAGAGGATGGCTTGGGTGGACTTGCTGGCCTCAAAAGACTCAGCGCACAGTCTGCCGATAACGTAAGCATTATCACGATCGAGTTTTTGCCTGGCACCAATGTGCAAGACGCAACCTCTGACGTACAGCGGGCCGTATCACAGGTGCAGCCATCGTTTCCGGCAGGTGCCAAGGCGCCTTCTGTAGATCGGTACTCACTTTCGGATTTGCCTGTGCTGCAATTGGCTGCAACGTCCACTATGCCCGAGGCAGAGCTAGGGAAGCTGATCAAAGAGCAAATCAAACCTCGTCTTGGCCGCATCAAAGGCATGGGTCGGATCACCCTATTAGGACTTCAGGAGCCGGAGGTGCAACTAGAGGCAGATCCGGAAAAACTAGAAATGCTCGGGATCTCCTTGGCAAATCTGGTGGCAGCGCTCGAGGGTGCGAACCAAAATGTACCTGCGGGCAACGTCATAACGCCTAGCCAAGACCTCGGACTGCGGCTAGATGGAAAAGCAAAAAACTACCAGGCATTACCAGCTATCCCTTTGGTGCACAACCCAGATGGCAGCAGGGTGCTCCTTGGTGATGTAGCAACCATTGCCATGGGCCACACCCCACGAGAAATTGCATCGACCCTCAATCAAAAAGCTGCCCTCGGTATCAATGTCCAGAAGCAAACGGGCGCCAATGCGGTCCAGCTGGCTGCCATTGTACGTGCGGAGCTGGCGAAGATCGAAGCAGAGTATAAGGCACAAGATCTGCGGTTTTCGATTGCCCAAGACAGCAGCACCTTCACCCTACGGGCGGCACAGACCGTGGCCAAAGATCTGCTGATTGCGCTAGGTCTAGTTGCCCTTGTGATGTTGGTTTTTCTGCATAGTGCTCGGAATGCGGCCATTGTCATGCTTGCCATACCAACCTCACTGGCAACTGCATTGATTATGATGTACGCCCTAGACTATAGCCTCAACCTGATGACCCTACTAGCAATGTCCTTGGTGATCGGTATCTTGGTGGATGACTCAATCGTGGTGCTAGAGAACATCTATCGCTACCTCGAGATGGGAAAAAACCCAACCCAAGCAGCGCTAGAAGGTCGTAACGAGATTGGCTTTAGTGCCCTGTCCATCACCTTGGTAGATGTAGTGGTTTTTCTGCCTATGGCTTTTGTGCCGGGGCTGATAGGGTCTATTGTGAAAGAGTTCTCGCTCGTTGTAGTTGCCTCGACACTTAGCTCGCTAGTGGTTTCCTTTACGCTGACACCCATGCTGGCCAGTCGGTTTGCACAGCTGACTCATCTGACGAGGGCCAAGTTTTGGGATCGAATATTACTAGGCATAGAAGGGGGTATCCAGGCCCTAACCCATGGATATTTGATGATTCTGAAGGGAGCATTGCGGCGTCCTGTCTTGGTAGTGGTGCTCAGCTTTGGGTTGTTGGTTTCTTCATTTTTGTTGATAACGGAAGGTTTCGTTGGTAGCGAGTTTGTACCATCGACGGACAAAGGAGAGATCGCTCTAAAAGTCAGCCTAGCCCCAGGCACCCCATTGTCAGAGACCGAAACACGGATCCGGGAGCTAGAGCTTCGCCTCAAGCAAGTACCGGAGCTAGAGCGCATTTATACCCAGATTGGGTATCAGAATGACAGTTACGGAGAGCAGGTAGCACCCAATATAGCCCAATTGGCTGTGCTTGCAGTACCTGCCACGGAGCGCCAAAAAGACATCAAAGAGCTTGCGTTCGAGGTCAAAAAAATGGCCCTGAAAGTACCCGGTTCGCAGGTAAGGGTAGGCACTGTAGGCATATTGGGCGCAGAAGCAGAGCCGATACAACTAGTGGTCAGTGCGCCAGATCGGAAGGATGCCCTTGCGGCTGCAAAAGCCATCTTGGCCAAGGTCGAAAAGCTACCCGGCATAGGCTCGGCGCGCCTGTCGGCCCAGCAGGATAAACCAGAACTGAATCTGCTTCCCAACCCAACTGAGCTATCCAAAGTAGGACTGACCGCAGAGGCCTTGGGCACCACCATGCGCCTAGCCATCAATGGTTATACAGACGCCAAACTAAACACACCAACTGGCGAGATGCCGATCAGGCTCCGACTAGACAGTGCCGCCCGTAACCAACCTGCCCGGCTGGCCCACCTCCGGATACCTACCCCCGTTGGCCAATCTATTGAGCTAGGTCAGGTGGCAGAGCTTGTACATGGAACAGGTGCCACGCTGCTGGACAGGCGTAACAAAAGTGCCTCGGTTATGGTGTTGGCACAGTCTGCAGGCCGCCCTGTAGGCGAGTTGGGCCTAGATATAAAAGCCGCCATTGAAGCCTTAGGCCTATCCTCGAACGTAAAAGTATCTTACGAAGGCGATCTGGAGCTTCAGGACGACTCGTTTGATAAGCTTGGCCTTGCCCTAATCGCCTCCATTGTGCTGGTGTACCTAATTATGGTGAGTTTGTATAACCACTGGGGCAGCCCTTTTGTCGTGCTCTTTTCGGTACCCATGGCCTTGATAGGTGCTTTGCTTGCCCTAGCCTTGGCACATCAAACCCTGAATATCTTTTCCCTATTTGGGATCATCATGTTGGTGGGGCTGGTAGCCAAGAACGCCATTCTGCTAGTGGATAGAGCCAACGAACTGCGGCAGAGTGGCCGTAACATCGGGTATGCTTTGTTTGAAGCTGGCCAAACGCGCCTTCGCCCCATCCTGATGACCACCTTGGCCATGGTGATTGGTATGCTGCCCTTAGCCCTAGGCACAGGGGCAGGCTCTGAGCTGAATGCACCACTCGCTTGGGTGCTGATCGGTGGGCTCAGCTCGTCTTTGTTGTTAACACTGGTGCTGGTACCTGCTGTTTATCTGTTGTTCTTTAAATCAAGGTCTAAAAATGTCGTTGGCCGTCAACCGGAAGGAACTGGTACAAATGGGCTAACAGTGGCAGCCAAGGTAAGTGTAGGGCTGGTCTTGTTTATGACCCCGTTGCTCAACGATGGTCAGACGCTTGACCTGCCAGAAGCCATCCGCCTAGCACAAAGCCGCCATGGCTTGGCCCAAACCAGCCGATTTGCAGAGGAGAGAGCCAGACTTACCCTACAGGATGCACGTGCGGCTCGCCTACCAAGTATAAACCTGACCGGGAGTTACAACCGCAACATCGAGCCCCAGAAGTTCTTTATACCAGAGTTTGGGATAGATGCCAACGGCAACCTAGCCTTTAGTGATAAGTTAGTGCCAGTCAATGCCGTCGAAAAGAACCTGATTACCGCAACCCTGAATGCCTCCGTCCCTATCCTCGACTTTGGTATTGATGCACAAAGACAAGTAGCCCGAGCACAGTATCAGGCTGCAACCTTGCAAACACAAGCGCAGCAGCAAAACATCGCCCTGATGGTCAAGAAAACTTATTTGGCTGCACTCTTGGCCCAAACAACCTACCAAACC
>CANHWS010000116.1 GCA_947464365.1 Cytophagaceae bacterium
CACTGGCCAGGTTGTATTGCAAGATCAATCCACCAGCCAAAATGGCCAATCAGATGCAAGTTATCAGCTGGGGCATTTGCCTAAGGGCGTTTATGCTTGGCGGATCCAGCAGGGAGGACAAGTTTTTACAGGCCGTATAGCCTTGCAATAACATCCCTAGCAAAGGGATCCAGATCGGTAGATTGGGTTACTAATCTGATGCTATTGATTGAATCCATAACCTTTGCGGGATGAGTCGGGATCGAGTGCCTAAGTCGATCTGCGAACTCCGTAAGCCATGTCCTGCAGACAATGTGGGGCATGGCTTTTTCGTTTTGAGGGCAGGTGTGGCGATGGTAACGTTAACTTGGTTGTTTTGCCATCTGTAGCCATTGACATATCCGATGCTGATCCCAAACTTTAGCCAGATACAGAAATAAGCCTCTGCCCCTACATTTGTAGCATTACCAGCTCATCCGAATTCCGCTAATTGCCTAATGCCCGATAGTAATCATTCAGCGCATCTTTCCTTATTGCCTTGGCCGACCTGTGGCATGTGGCTAAATAGATGGTATTGGGCTAGCTTCCTGATCCTTTGTTTTATTGGCATAGGGACAAATAGTTGGGCCCAGCAGAATAGCCTATTGTCAAATCCAGACCCTGTCATCCGAGGCTATGGTTTGCAGCTATTGCGCGGCTTTGTCCTAGGCCAAGGTAAGGAGGTGGCTCACCTCGCTTATGAGCCAACCTTTGGTGCCCAGTTTGATATCATGCCACGCCACCTTATCAGCAGGCCATGGCTCAATGCCTACCACCACGCGCATTTTGGCTACACGCTACTAGTTAATAGCAATGGCCCTAACAGCATCTTGGGCACCTCGGTGGCGGCTGCCATCTTTATGGAAACCCACGTCCTAAGACGCCAACGGCATAAAATCTTGTTCAGGGCAGGTTTCGGGCCAACATGGTCTAGCAGCCCTTGGGATCTTAACCGCAATCCGCTTAACGTCGCTATCGGTAGCACCATCACGGCCCTCTTACAAGGCAGCCTGACCTATAGCACTGCCATCACTCCTCAGCTTTGGCTACGGTCGGGCGTGGTCCTGACGCATTACAGTAATGGCAGCTACACCATGCCCAATTATGGCCTCAATATGCCAGCCCTATCAGTTGGCCTCAATTATTATGTCCAGCCGCCATCGGACAGACGGCCCCCTGTTCCCAGAAACACAACAGCGTTATTCCAGCCGGATAGCCTACCTACTTGGCGCCACGAGCTAAAGGGATACGTAGTTGGTCAGCTCGGGGTGGCAGAGACGTTCCCGACCTCAGGACCAAAATACAGCACCATCATGCTGGGTGGATTTTTATCCTATCGGGTGGGCCTCAAGTCTGCGCTGACAGGTGGGGTGGAGTACATGTATAACAACACCATGAAACCCTTTTCGGAAACCGTGCCCGAATACCGCGGCAAGGACATCACCCGTTGGGCCGTCACCCTGGGCCATGACCTGCACATCAACAAGGTCAATGTCCACACCCAGCTTGGTATCTACGTTTACAAGCCAATTGCCTACCAAGGGGCGGTTTATCAGCGCTTAACCTCCACCTACGAAATCATGGATCGGGTACGGGCCGGCATCTCGCTCAAGCTACATGGCTTCAGTGCCGAGACATTGGAGGGGACTGTGGCGGTACGGGTGTTTTAGGGAGGGGATAATTGGCGAGTGCCATCCTTGCCACTTACCAGATACTAGTCAGATCGGGCTAAGAAGTCCCCAGCTAATCCAGACCTCTTGCCATACTAGAGGTCTTAGCCAGGCTCACATTAACCTATTGTGATTTTCAGTACCGCTTTGCAAAAAGTTTTTCCCTTGCGATGCGCACATACATTTTTTCACTTACTTTGCATCACAAAGCACTCTGAGTGCTTTATCCTAAGATATGTACCCGAAAGTCCTAGCAGAAGCAAAACATGTTGTCTATACCAAGTCGTTCGTAGGCCGTAAAGCGCTGACCTCCAATGATGTTACTCCAAGGTCGGTCGGCCTACATGGAGCATCTTACGGCTCTGGAAAGCCTTATCAAAGAACGGGGCATTTTTTTTGCCAACTTACTTTGTGTCTCAAAGTGCTTTATGGGCCAACAGTCTGTCTCTTTCCTCGCTCACTACTGGATCACCGAATACAATTCTCCCCAAACCAGTTTTCCAGCACGATCCCAAGCCGAACTACCTTATCCCGTAGGCCCTGATATAACCACCTGCAAGTTGAGCCTACTATAGACGTGACCAGCTGACCAACCAAGAGAATATATGAACAAGCTATTAACAAAGGCATTAGCCAAAACCTTTGCGCTCCATGTGCTGGCCACCATAGTGATCTATGCAGTGCCCTTTCGCCTCAACTTCTTGGTGTTTCACCTAGTTGTTTTGGTTTGGCTTTTGGGCACGAGCGGGCGGAGCAGAAGCCCCTACTTCTATGGTATTACAGTCCTGATGAGCATCATGGCAATAGGCTCATTTTTGCATGAGTCATATTTACTACCCATCTTTTACCTGCTATTATTGCCCTATTGGGTGCAATCAGGCAGGTATGCCTTGCGAAACGTATATGCCATCCCCATCACATCATTGTTCAGGTTGCCTGCCATGTTCTCTAGGCTTTTCAACGCTTACAAAGTGTACCATAGGGCTGCTTCAAAGGGTAGTTGGCATCAGGTATGGACAATAGGGTGGTTATGCGTTTTGGTAATTTTGCAGCTAGCACTTGTGATTTGGTTTAATGACATCAAAGCAAGCGACACTATCGATTTATACATAGTCAAAATTACACGTTGGGATATTGGGTGGCTTCCGTACACGCTAATACCCGTACAGGTATTAATTCAGCTTTTCATCAGGAATGCCTCTACTAGGTTTGATACTTACTATAAAAAGAGATCCCAACCAAACCCTAAAAATCATCAGCAAGGTGGTATACTATACAAACTCAAAACCAATCGGTTTATTCATAGGTTGGCTTTTATACTGTTATTGGTTTTTCTGTTAGCACAAGTGACGGACTTGATTTTCCTATTCTATTTGATTGTTACAATTGTCTTCGAAACCTGGATAATAGGAGCAATAATCTTCGCTCATGGGCTTATAATCATTCTGTCCCTTATAATATCTAAGGAGCACAAGTGCATTAGCAAAAGGCCTAAGGCAAAAGAATTTCTTGCCCTAATTGTTGCTGGAGCCATCGCTGTTCACCTTGCGCTACCATATGAGCATTTATGGCTCCTATGGCTTGTAAAGTCAAAGGCTAGTCCTGAAAACATCATTGAGTATATTCATATTAACGGAAAAGAGGGTTTCTTTTTTGAACCTCGTGGGCCATTAAGTTTAAAATTTATAGACGCTTTTGGCTATGACTCAATGGATAACCAATGGGGTAATCCAAGTGAATCATCTCTGTTAAGTTCTCATGAGCGATTATCAATCAAGTTTAATACAGATGAGTATCAAGGAACCTACTTACTAGAGCAGCTCATCATTGATGGCCTTTTGGAACACCCTCAAAAAGATGAAATGATTGAGGCCCCAAGCACCAGTGATGCAGGTCAAGATGAGTAGGATCGAATCCATATAAGCACACCACACCCAACAATCATCACCACCATATAGGGCCTATCAATTAGTGGACAATCCATCCCGATAGGCCTCACATTACCAAACCGAAGTATACATGAACAAGCTACTATCCAAAGCCTTAGCCAAAACCTTTGCGCTCCATGTGCTAGCAACCGCCATGATCTATGTCGTCCCCTTTCGCCTCAACTTCTTGGTGTTTCACTTGGTTGTTTTGGTTTGGCTTTTGGTCACGAGTGGGCGGAGCCGTAGCCCCTATTTCTATGGAATAACAGTCCTTATGAGCATCATGGCAATGGGGTCCTTTATGCATGAGTCATTTTTACTACCCATCTTTTACATGTTGTTATTGCCCTATTGGGTGCAAGCTAGCAGGTATGCGGTGAGGAACCTTTATGCTATGCCCATTACAATATTGTTCAGGTTGCCGGCTATGTATTCTAGGCTATTCGGCGCTTACAAAGTGTACCATTGGGCGGCCTCCAAGGGTAGTTGGCATCAGGTATGGACAATAGGGTGGCTATGTGTTTTGGTAATTTTGGACCTAGCCCTGGTGATTTGGTTTAATGACGTCAAAGCTAGCGACACTATCAATTTATACATAGTTAAAATTACACGTTGGGATATTGGGTGGCTTCCATACACGCTAATACCCGTACAGGTATTGATTCAGCTTTTCATCAGGAATGCTTCAACTAGGTTTGATGCTTACTACAAAAAGAGATCCCAACCAAACCCTGAAAATCATCAGTACGGTGGAATACTAAACGAGCTCAAAACCAATCGCATTATTCATAGATTGGCTTTAGTGGTGTTAGTTGTTATTTTGTTAGCACTAGTGACAGACTTGGTTTTATTATTTTATTTTATTGCTCAAGTTATCTTCGACAATTGGATTACCATAATCATCATGGCGTGGATTTTAATCATGATGTACCTCAATAAACCTAAGGAGAACAAGGACATAGACAAAAGGCCTAAGGCGAAAGAATTTCTTGCCCTAATTGTTGCTGGAGTCATAGCCGTTCACCTTGCCTTACCTTATGAGCATTTATGGCTCTTATGGAATGTTAAACAAAAGGCTAGTCCTGATTACATAATTGAGTATATCCATATTAATGGACAAGATGGTTTCTTTTTTGAACCTCGTGGGCCATTAAGTTCCAAATTTATCAATGCTTTTGGCTATGACTCGTGGGATAACCAATGGAGTAATCCGAGTGAATCTTCTCTACTAAGTTCTTACGAGCAATTATCAATCAAGTTTAACACAAATGAGTATCAAGGAATTTACCTACTAGAGCAGCTCATCATTGATGGCCTTTTGGAACACCCTCAAAGAGATGAAATGATTGAGGGCTTTAGCTCCAATAATGCAAATCAAGATAAGTAGGCAGGCACCAAAATACCCTACAATCATCATAAACCGATAAGGCCCATCAATTAGTAGATAACCTCTCCTGAAACACCTTACCAAACCGAAACAAAGATGAACAAGCTACTATCCAAAGCCTTAGCCAAAACGTTTGCGCTCCATGTGCTGGCCACCATAGTGATCTATGCAGTGCCCTTTCGCGTCAACTTCTTGGTGTTTCACCTAGTTGTTTTGGTTTGGCTTTTGGGCACGAGTGGGCGGAGCAGAAGCCCCTACTTCTATGGCATTACAGTCCTGATGAGCATAATGGCAATAGGCTCATTTCTGCATGAGTCATATTTACTACCCATCTTTTACCTGCTGCTATTGCCTTATTGGGTGCAAGCAGGTAGATATGCAATTAAGAATCCCTATGCTATACCCCTCACATCATTGTATAGGTTGCCTGCCATGTTCTCTAGGCTGTTCAGCGCTTACAAGGTGTATTCTTGGGCAGCTTCAAAGGGCTTTTGGCATGGAACGTGGCTTATAAGATGCCTTTGTATTTTGGTGATTTTGCAGCTCATCCTAATGATCTTGATTAATAATTTAGATACTAGCAATTCTATCGATTTATTTATTTTAAGAATTAGGCATTTAGGTGGTGATTGGCCAAGTTATACCATTATACCCATACAGGTATTGATTCAGCTGTTCATCAGGAATGCCTCTACAAGGTTTGATGGGTATTATAAAGTGAAGCCCCTCCGATACCATCAATCGAGAAGTGGTCCACCTCCATTGACAATAAGTGAAAAAATGGGACCATTTGCTTGGATAATCCTGACAACAACAGTAGGGTTTGGTGCTACGGCAATAATACCTATCTTTCTATTTCTAATATTGTGCCTAATTGTGGCGATGTTTGATGACACATGGATGAATGAATATATATGGCTAAATCTGTTTCTTGTTTGCAGCTACGCATTCATACTATACAGCACTTTGCCTGGACGATATAACCAATCAGTCACCGTACCAAGCTGGCAAAATTGGTATTCCCTACTTGTCGCCGCCATCATTTCGCTACTTATGGCCATGCCATATGAGCATTTATGACTAATCTATTTGATAAAAACCGAGGCAAGCCCAAGCAGTATAATTGGGTATGTAAAAGACAATGTGCACGGTGGGGGCGATTGGGGGCACACAACCAGCCCATTTAGCGAACATTTATACCAAGTGCTCACTTATGAAACAGTCAATCAAAGGCTTGTTTCGGGCGTGGTTCAAAAACTAAAAGAAAGTAGAAATGAGTTGTCTTTTTCGAGCTGGAACCGTGACTATCGTGGTACCTTTTTCTTTGAGCAGCTCATTATCGATGGCATTCTGGCACACCCAAGGAGGAACGTAATCCTTGAAGTTTGGTACAGCAGGTATTGAGTTTGGGGAAAGAGGAACCCAGCTATAACCAAGCCCAAATTGGCGCCCTAGTTGCGGGCAGACTTTGCCGGCCCCTTAACCTAATCACACAAGCACAAATAACCTGAGGGCCTAGTGTGAACACTTATAGTTTAGGCCAAAAAATCCAACAACCCCACTCCAACCATGTGGCCTAGCCACCACCCCCCCAAAGTAGAATTTCCAATAACAGCCTTTACGCCGCTTCTACCGCACTTTTTTGTTAAATTCTAGGGCAAAATTGCGATGTTGGAATGCCCTTGTCCAGAAAAAGTGCAATGCCATATCCTCATATCAGGGACCTTGTCAGGATACTGCCTAGCAAGGGTCGTCCGCTGATCCAACAGGTGAATTTGGGCTTGTACTGGCCCTGTAGGTATTGGGTAGCGGCCCGAATTGCCCATCTAAATCCCTACATACCAACAATTTAGGTAGAGCTTAACAATATGATGCTAACCCATATTGACCTACAATCGGCAAGGGGCAATTGGCGGCTTCTACGTGTCACCAACGGGGCAGCCTATAGCCTAACAAAGCGGATGAGTAAGTGTTTAGACCCGATCTGTGGCCCATTTGGGTAGGTTAACAAGCCAAACAGTGGCAAAATCCGGCAGGTTTTAACTTTTTGAGGTTCTTTTCCCATGGTCAGGCAACCTTTTCTGTGCTGTTATTGTCCTTTGTCTTGGTAGATGTACTAGACCCATAGTAGCATCATATATCCAGCCCTTCCCTCAGGATGAAAGCAGCGCGCCAACCCCAGCAGCACCAGTGGCCCCAAAGCCTCAAGACGCTTATCGTTTGTCTCCTTGGCCTTTTGACCCTTGCGGCCCAACCCGCGATGGCCCAATATACCTGGACGGGGGCCGTCTCGACTAACTGGTTTACGCCGCAAAACTGGTCCCCTCAAGGTGTGCCAGATGCAAGTACCTCCGTCATTGTGCCAGCCACTGCCCAGCCGATCACGATTGTGGGTAATGCGCAAGCAGCCAACCTGTTCCTGACGGGTGGGCGGATCAACTTGTTAGGTAGTGCCAACTCATTGCGGGTCGCCGGCAACCTAGAGATCAGGCCGGGCAGCTTGCTCAATATGGGGGCGGACACTTTGGGCATTGGTGCGACCCTGACCGTGGCCAATAACTGGGAAAACTTTGGGGGCGAAACTGCCTTTGCTGCGGGGGCAGGCACCGTTATTTTCTCTCGCATTGATGGCAAAAAACGCATTAGGACAACAGGGCGGTCCGAATCTTTTTGGAACCTGACCATCCAGCAAAAGAACGACACCTTGGTCCTGGCCGACTCGGTGATCGTTAACAAACGTCTTCGGATGAATAGGGGCTTCATCCAGTCAGACTCCGTGGCACCGCTAATTTTTGGGTTCACCTCTTCAGACCCACGGTCAGGTTCAGATACATCGCACATTGTGGGGCCAGCCATGCTGTTCGCTAGGCCGACTTATAACATAACCATCCCAATCGGCTCCCGTAGGCAATACCGCCCGATTGGGCTTAGCTATACAGGTGGACTGCCTGATAAGTTTGTGGTGCAGTACTACAATTACAACGCGACGCTCAATGGGTATCTCAGCACCAAAATCTTTAGTGAGCTAAACGAACTCTGTTTTATCGATTCGTTAGAGCATTGGAAAGTAACCAAACGTGGCACCGGAAACGGCACAACAAAGGTTACGCTTAACTGGGGGACAGCCTCAAACATCAAAAGCGTCAATGCCTTAAAAGTGGCCATGTGGAATGAGTCCTTGCCCAATGATTTCGCTTGGCGGACCCTTGGTGGTACAGGCATCGAGTATATAAACAGCACACCAGGTGGACGCATTACTGCTGATGTCATCCTGCCAATTAGTGATATTGGAAATGGATTTACTTTTGGTTACCAAGCGCCTCTGCCTATCTCAGAAGCGCCAGATGATTCCACCTGCGTTAACATTGGCGAATCCGCACGGTTCGTAGTTATTCCGTCTGGGCTAAGGTCATCAATTCGGTTTTATCGGAATGAATTTGATCAGGTGCCATTTCAGGCTGGCCTATCAGCTGTGATTTCTATCCAACAACCAGATACGATCTGGATGGATTATAAACTCGGCAACTGTACCTCGCCTCGGACGTCTGTATTTCTGAAACCAATTTACAAACCAACAATCCCGACTCTTCCAGATACCATCTATAGTTGTGATACAACCAAATCCGTCGTAATCAAATTGCCAATAGCACCAAACATTCCCGGTCGGACCTATTATGAATTTGAATACGCTTATGTCGACTCACCGACCCAGACACCGTCGGCTATGGGCAACTTGTCTGATACGTCAACTTCCTTCAACTTTAAGAAAACTGCAAGAGTAAGTGTCAGAGGTTTAAGTAGGGTCAACTCCTGCGTCTCCGACTCCAACAAAACCTTTATCGTCAAGGTGGTGCCCAGTCCAAGGCCACCCACTCCTGTCGATGGATTTGCCTGCACACCCGACTCAATCACCCTCAGGGTGAACCCAGGGCAAAACCAGACTGAATACAGCCGCTACAAATGGTACCGAACCCAGTTTGGCCTTGATACCTTGCCTGGGGTAACTGGTACACGGTATCGCAATTTCTTCGCCCAGAATGACTCCTTCTACGTTTCTAACATCGTCAGCGAATTGTCCTGCGAAGGCCCAAGATCCAAAGTACGGGCCATCATCACGGGCTACCCACCCAATGCGCCAACAGTCGGCAAGGTGGACTCTGTTTGCTTTAGCGGGCGAGCCCTAGTCCGTACCCTGACCACCCATGACAGCCTTGCCATCTTTGCCGATAGCAGTGCGACCATCCCATTGGTCAAAGGTGCTGGCAGTTCGATCTCAACGCCAGTCATCAACCAAACAACGACCTTTTGGCTCGGTAGCATCACGAGGGTTGGTTGTGCTAGCCTCAGCAAGGTCAAGTTTGTGGCCAAAATCTCCCCTGATGCTGGCACACCCATCATGCCTGACACCACCATTTGTGGCCCCGGTGTCGTGACCTTGATCCCGACCTCAACGGTCCCAGGCGGTAAGTTCACTTGGTATCTTGACGCCGCTGGTAGCACTACTGTGCCCAACACGGGTGATACCCTGACGGCACAAGTTGTACTCAACTCGACCTACTATGTCCAGTATCGGACCCCTGCAGGTTGTATCACACCAATCAAAACAGTCAACATCACGGTCGGCGGCCAAGCCCAACCTCCTACAGCCAACAATGCCACGGTCTGCCAAGCAGGACGTGCAGTGTTGAGGGCCCAAGGCGCCTTGCCTGGCGAGCGGTATTTCTGGTATGATGCCGTCACCAGCACTACCAGCCTAAGCAATGCAGACTCATTGGTGATCAACCCAGCTACTGCTAGTGCGGTCTATTATGTCGCCAAGGGTACCAATAGCTGCAAAAGCCAGTTGACCCCAGTCTCCTTAACCTTGACTGGCCTGCCACCAAGCCCCACTGCCAAAGC
>CANHWS010000117.1 GCA_947464365.1 Cytophagaceae bacterium
GGTAATCATGTAGTCTGGGTCAGACTCACCATAAGCCTCTGCAGGGGCTAGGGTGGCTGTTTTGGTTTCGCCAACTGCCATGCCTTCAACGGCTTTGTCAAAACCAGGGATCATCTGGCCAGCACCGACCTTGAAACCCAGTGGTGAGCGTCCTTTTGAGGAGTCAAACACGGTGCCGTCAAGCAGGGTGCCTGTGTAATGTACCATTACGGTATCGCCTTTTTTTGCGGTCATCTTTTCTGGAGATGGTTTTTAGTTAGGGTGATTTAGGAGCCCTAAGGCATCAACATCCATCTCTACGGATTTGGGGTGGCGCCACTAATGGAGGTTTACCAAGCCCTGTCAAATGCAATAAGTCACGTATTTCAGGGGCAAAAGTAAGCAAATAAGTCAAATACCTACCTGACAACTAGTTTTAGGATAGCTGCTTGTCCATTAGCTGGGGTCAAACGTAGGAAATAGATCCCTGGCGTACGCGGTGCTTCAATCTTGATGCTTGTTTCTGATCCACTGAATCCTTCAGTAAGGTCAGCCGAGTTGCTACCAAGCGCTTTGCCCATGCTATCATACCACTTGGTGGAGCTAATAAGTGCTGGTTTGGACAGCTGGATTGTTACAAAGCCTTCGTTGCTTGGGTTGGGATATAACCTAGCTCCGTTGAGGGGTTTGTCCCTAGTTGGCAGGTCTAGCCCAAGGGCAGGACTACTAGGAAGTGTACAGCGCAACATACTGGTTTGCATCACGGTACGCATCCGCCTAACCTGATCGGCTGTAAAGAGATTCATGCAGCGGTCGTCAGTGTACTGCATATAGTTGGCAATTTGGTCTGGCCCGGGCCTATCCAACGGACAAGAGTTGGGTGGATTGGTTGGGCAAAAGTAGATTTGACCATCCTGACTCGGTGTGTCATTGCAATAGTCCGTGGCTTGGCAATTACCATCGGCCCATACATGCAACAAGCCAAGGCAATGTCCGATCTCGTGGGTAGCGGTACGCCCTAAATTATAATTGCCACCCAGTGTGCCCGAGTTGCCGAAATACTTGTAGGAAATAACTAGGCCGTCAAATGCAGAGTCAGCGGGCGATCCTAAGCCATTCATTCCGGGCAAGGAGCTCACAGGCCACGAGCCATAACCCAAATAGGTGTTGAGGTTGATAACCCAGATGTTGAAGTACCGGTCAGACCTAAAAAAACTGCGGCGTTTGAAGGAGTTTGATCCAACACTATAGTTTGGCTGCCCCCCATTGACCCGTATAATCCCGTCAAATGGTCTTCCTGCGGTATCAACGGTCGCTAGTACGAACTCGATTCGCGGGTCTGCACCATCAGGGTCTGTGTTAAAGCCTCGTGTACCTTGTTTGCGCCTAAAGTCCTCATTTAGGGTCTGGATCTGTTCATAGACACGGGCATCAGCCACATTGGCCCCAATACCGATTGCCTCTCCGTTATGGATTATATGAACAACAACCGGGATCCGGTAGATTGTTGTGTCTGATGGGTCATATTGTAGACGGCAGTTCCCAGACTGGACTTGGGCCATCGGGGATGAAGGTCCACGCAAGGCAGGGGCGCTTGGTGTCACCACCATTGGGCAATCCCGCAAGATCTCAGGCTGGGCTAAGGCGCCAAAGGTGCAAACAAGCATTAGCAGCAAGACGAGTACTATCCGTTGTCGGCTTGATTGTGCCAATAGGGTAGCATTGCTGTTGCTTTTTCGTTTCTGATCCATACTGGGTGCTTAATTTCGATAGGAGGCGGAAACAAAGGCCATAGACATTTCTGGATACCTAAGGCACAAGGATGCCTGACCATCTCCACTAATAAGACTGCCTAAAGTACCCAAAAGGTTGTACCAATGTCAAGTGCAGGGCCGAATTTTGTTTTAGACTTGCACTCAGTCAGGCGTTTTTTTCCGGTTTTTCCTGCGAATACCAATAAAGAGGCAAATGTTAGAGTAATGACTAAGATTGCTCCCTAGATCATTGCCTGCAACGCATTAGCAGCAGCTTCCTGCTCTGCTTTCTTTTTAGACATTCCTTTGCCAGTACCAATAACCTTGGCGTTATAGACTACTTGTATCGCAAATTCTTTGTGGTGATCACGGCCACTTTCGCTTACAACCTCAAAGGTGATACTTCCACCGTGGCGTTGTGCCCACTCGATGAGGCGACTTTTGGGGTTACCCTCTGTGGCAAGCAGGTCGGTCAGGTTGATATGCTCGCCAATAAGTTTGTTAATGATGAAACTCTGGCAGAAGCGATAACCCTTATCCAGATAGACTGCACCAATTAGGGCTTCCATAGCGTCACCATGCATGGACTTGTTATAGAGTGCCCCCTTTTGGCGGGTGTTGAAATCCATGATTTTAGGGATTCCAATCTTCCCAGCTAACACGGACATAGACTCGCGGTTGACGATCCGTGATCGGACCTCCGTCAGGAATCCTTCGTCTTTAAGTGGGTATTTCTTGAACAGGTATTCGCCTACAATCGCTCCAAGGATTGCATCACCCAAGAACTCAAGCCGCTCGTTGTTGTTGAGCCCAAGTGTTACCTCCTTGCCACTAGACGTGCTGGAATGCCTAAGCGCAAGCCGATAAAGACTAATGTTATGAGGGATGCCTCCAGTTATCTGTTTGATGGCGGCCACAAAGGCGGCATCTTCAGCAGATAACCTACGGACTCGATCCGAAAACCAGGTTGCGATTGACACGTTCTGTCAGACGGGTGCCTAACCCTTGAACTTGCGAACGATAATGCTCGCGTTGTGCCCTCCAAATCCGAATGTATTGCTCAAAGCTACGTTCACGATACGGCTTTGAGCCTTGTTGAACGTAAAGTTGAGTCGTGGATCTAGCTCCTCGTCCACCGTGCTGTGGTTAATGGTCGGCGGAATGATGTCATGTTTGACGGCCATAACACTCGCAATGGCCTCGATGGCACCAGCAGCCCCTAACAAGTGACCAGTCATGGACTTGGTACTGCTTATATTGAGGTTGTACGCGTGATCACCAAAAACGTTCTGCACAGCTTTGGTTTCGGCAATGTCTCCTTTTGGGGTGCTCGTGCCGTGGGTATTGACATAGTCGATCTCGGTAGGTGATATACCAGCGTCTCTGAGGGCGTTGCGCATTACATTAAGTGCACCAAGGCCTTCAGGATGTGGATCTGTAATGTGGTGAGCATCACCGCTCATACCACCTCCAATTACCTCGGCATAAATTTTAGCACCTCTAGCTAATGCATGGTCTAGGCGCTCCAGAATAAGACAACCTGCGCCTTCGCCCAAGACAAATCCATCACGGTTTTTATCGTAAGGTCGGCTAGCTGATGCAGGGTCGTCGTTACGCTCGCTCATTGCTTTGCAAGCATTAAATCCTCCGATACCTGCCGCGGTCACCGCAGCTTCGCTTCCACCCGTCACAATCGCATCTGCCATGCCCAACCTGATATAGTTGAAAGCATCGATTATGGCATTTGTGCCAGTGGCACAGGCTGAAACAACCGAAAAGTTTGGGCCACGGAATCCGTGCTTGATGCTAATATGACCAGGAACAATGTCGATGATCATTTTCGGGATAAAGAACGGATTGAACCTTGGCGTGCCATCTCCTTTGTTAAAAGAAGTAACCTCGTCTTGGAACGTAAAAAGTCCGCCAATACCTGACCCAAAAATAACTCCGATCCGATCCTGATCATATGTGCTGTCTAGCAGCCCGCTATCTTTGATGGCCTCGTCGGCCGCCACAACCGCATAGTGCGCGAAGGGATCCATTTTGCGGGCCTCTTTGCGGTCTAGGAAGTTGTGGATATCGAAATCCTTCAGCTCACATGCAAATCGCGTCTTGAACTTACTAGCATCGAACCTAGTGATCGGGGCAGCTCCGCTCACGCCTGCAAGCAATCCTTGCCAGTAATCCTGCAAGGTGTTGCCTATTGGTGTGAGTGCGCCCATGCCAGTGATGACGACACGCGATAATTCCATGGTGTGCTGAAGGTAGTGGTTGTAATAAGAAAAGCAGCCCGTTAAGGCTGCTGTGCGTTAGGCTTTAACGTTCTTTTCAAGATAGTCAATCGCCTGACCGACTGTGCCGATGTTCTCAGCTTGGTCGTCCGGGATTGAGATGTTGAACTCTTTCTCGAACTCCATGATCAGCTCAACGGTATCGAGAGAGTCAGCACCAAGATCGTTGGTGAAGCTGGCCTCGGTAGTAACTTCAGTTTCTTCTACTCCGAGCTTCTCGATGATGATGCTCTTTACTTTGGCGGCTATTTCCGACATTGGTATTGCGTGTTTTGGTACGTAATGGCTGCAAATAAATGGCTTTTATGTGGCAAGTCAAAAAACAAATAAAAAAGTTCAGGTGTTTGTGGTCTCAAAATCCCCCATTTGGGCCTCTATTGCCTAATCTTAGTTGTTTTTAGGGGGCTGACGCGGCTAAAAAAATATGTTGACCCGGCTCAGCGACTTGCCTGCTTGTTTCAAGGGTGGGCAAAGTTGACCAAATGGTAACGGGTAGTATGTTTGGCAAGGCGGTCGATGGGTCGTAATATTGCATTAGTTTAACCAATTAGAGCCTCGGCTCCTAAGCATGAAAAAACTCATTGAGGGCTTTTCGACCCAACTACGTACAGCGCTAGAGATCGCATCCAAAAGCCAGTTCAGCCCATCTGACAAGTCATTCACTAATATCGTGATCGCTGGTATGGGTGGTTCGGGCATTGGTGGCAACCTAGTGCAGGCCATGACGATGGACATTACGTCTGTGCCCCTTTACATCAGCAAAAGCTACGACCTTCCTTCTTTTGTCTCGTCAAGAACCTTATTCTTGGCCTGTTCCTATAGTGGCGGTACCGAAGAAACCATCGCGACAACCCTTGCGGCCCATGCAAAAGGTGCTACTATCGTTTGTGTTAGTAGCGGCGGTAAAGTTGGCGAGCTTGCCAAAGAGCACGGCTGGGACATCGTCCACATTCCTGGCCATGACAACAGCCCACGCGCTAGCATTGGGTATGCTTATGTCCAGATCCTGAATATCCTGAATGCTTTTGGCCTCACAAGCAGTAACCTAGCCGCTGAAGTAGCCAAGGCCGCTGACCTGCTTGATGCTGAAAATGCCGCAGTCCACATTGCTGCTGTCGCCATCGCAAAGGACATGAAAGAGAAGTTTGTCATTCTTTATAGTGACAGCCGTCTCGAGTCAGTCGTCATCCGGACCCAACAACAGATCGCCGAAAATAGCAAACAACTTGCGCATTGCAACGTGATGCCCGAGATGAACCACAATGAGCTTGTGGGCTGGGCTTTCCCTAAGTTCTTGTGGGAAAAGACATATACCCTGATGCTACGCTCTGGATATGACAACCCGCGCACCAGCAAACGTATGGATATCTCTAAGGATATCTTCAGCAAAATTGCTGGCCAAGTGGTCGAGCTGCATGCCAAAGGTGACTCATTTACTGAGCAGGCCATCTACCTGATTTATCTTTTGGACTGGGTTTCTTTCTACTTAGCCGAAGAGAATGGTGTCGATCCATTCCCAGTTGATGTCATCACGTTCCTGAAAACTGAACTAGCTAAATACTAGTCCTGATTCTGTGAGCCAATTGTCTACTTTTGTGGGCACCAGGCAGTATAGACTCAGCGATTATGCTGTGTGTGGCGCCTGCTGAGGTTATGACAGAGGTAAAGGCCGCCCAATCCAAACGTACAGAATTCATAGACCTAGGCCTGCTCGGATATGAGCAGGCTTGGTCGTTTCAGGAGGATAAGTTTGCCCAGACGGTGGCCACCAAAGTTCAAAATCGTACTGCCGAATATCCTTCAGCTACCCCCAACTACCTGATATTTTGCCAGCATACCCATGTCTATACCCTTGGCAAAAGCGGCAAACCAGAGCATCTCCTACTTGATGAGGATGGCCTAAAGATGGTTGGGGCATCCTATCACAAAATCAACCGAGGTGGTGATATTACCTACCACGGACCAGGGCAGTTGGTCGGCTACCCAATTCTCGACCTCGATAATTTTTTCACTGACATCCACATCTACCTCCGGACCATCGAGCAGGCAATTATTAACACCTGTGCTGACTATGGCCTTAATGCTGGTAGGATAGACGGACTTACTGGGGTCTGGATTGAGGATCGTAAAATCTGCGCAATAGGGGTCCGCGCGAGTCGCTGGGTAACCATGCACGGCTTTGCCTTCAATATCAACACCGATCTTAATTACTTTGGCAACATCATCCCCTGTGGCATTGACGATAAAGCAGTTACCTCCTTGGCGGCAGAGCTAGGCGCATTACAAGATTTTGCGGCAGTTAGCTACAAGGTACTACAGCACCTTGTGGCGCTTTTCGAGATGGATTTGGTCATGGAACAAGATCAGCGCCATGAGGCCTGATATACCAACCGATTTGTCGATTAGCGACGATTGTCATCTCCAGACATCATGCTCAGGTAGCTATGATAGCGCGTCTGTGCGATGCGGCCAGCGTTGACAGCATCAATCACCACACAGCCGGGTTCATTGATATGCTGGCAGTTATGGAACCTACATTGACCTAACAGCGCACGCATTTCGGGGAAAAAGTGGGCCATTTCTGTATTGTCAATCTCGGCAATACCTAGCTCTTTTATTCCGGGGGTATCGATCAGATAAGTTTGCTCATCGATCTGGAACATTTCGGCAAAGGTGGTTGTGTGTTTGCCCTTTTCAGCAAAGTCACTTACCTCTTGGGTCCTGAGGTCTAGCCCCGGGAATAAGGCATTCGCCAAGGATGATTTACCCACCCCAGAGTGACCCGACAGCAATGATGTTTTGCCAGATAGGATTTCCTTAAGTTCCTCTAGACCTTGGCCACTGACTGTGCTGGTCAGGATGGTACGGCAGCCTGCTTTGTCATAGACCGAGCATAGCCACTTGGCCACGTCGAGATCTTCGCCCTCTAGCAGGTCTGTTTTGTTAAAGATGACAACGGTCGGGATGCCAAAACTCTCGGCACTAACCACAAACCGATCGATAAAGCCAGTGCTAGTCCGGGGCATAAACAAGGACGTAACGACGATCGCCTGGTCTAGGTTGCTCGCGATCAGATGGGCATGGCCTGTTTTATGGACCGACTTGCGCACCAAGTAGTTGATCCGGTCACTGATGCCAGTGATCATGACCGTGCCTTCGGCTTCATCTTCGAGTATATACGTCACTTGGTCACCCACTGCTATAGGGTTGGTGACTTTGAGGCCACTTACCTTGAATTTGCCTCTGAGGCGTCCCCGGACGATGGACCCTGTTTCAGTCTTGATCCAGTACCAAGAGCCTGTAGACTTAAAAATCCGACCTGAGTATGTTGCTGAGATGTCTTTTGTTTGTTCCTTCACTAGGTTCAAAGGTCGATATTTTCGTCCAGATAATCAGTGCAAGACTAAAGTCTGGGTTTGCGCCCTAAAAAAACATATTTTGCATCTGTTTCCTAAACGACGATTTTAAACTCCCAATCCCTAAATATCCTTCATTGACTATCATTGACTCTTAGCAAACTGATTATGCGTTTTGATACTGACTCCAAATTGCAGATCCTGACAGCCAGCCAAATGCACCAAAAGGTGAAGCGGATGGCAGTCGAGATCTACGAACGTAATTTTGATTTTGCAGAAGTGACCATTGTAGGTATTAGCCACGAGGGTTACGTGTTATCCAATCTATTGTCTGCTGAGATTAGTCGCATATCGCCGATCAAGGTTCAACAGGCCAAACTTACCTTGGACAAAACCGCTTTATCCCAACCAGCAGTTGGGCTTGACATCGATCTGGCCGAACTAGCTGGCAAACCGTTGATTTTGGTTGATGATGTACTGAACACTGGTCGAACACTTTGGTTTGCACTTAACCCCTTCACTGCAATAGCCTTGCCCAAAATTGAGGTTGCAGTGATGGTCGCCCGCAACCATAGCCTCTTCCCGATCAAGGCTGACATTGTTGGTTATGGCATCAGTACCACCCTCAGTAACCATGTCAAAGTCGTGATGGATGATGCTGAGACCATGGGGGCCTATCTGATCTAGCTGTCTTCTGTTGATGCACTTTTGCGGTGCTATGGTGCACTGGGTGACATCCGTTATGCAGTCATCAATCAATAGAACCGCAGCCCGTTACTAATCTGCGAGATGGATAAACCTACCTCCAAAGCTCCTGCCAGTAAACGTAAACGAACAGTTATACCAGCTGTGATGGTCCAGGTTTGGCCACCTTTATTGGTAATAGCCATTGGTATGGCCGTTGGTGTTGGTGGGGTTTATGCTGGCTGGTTTATGCCAATTCCTGGCAATCCATGGTTTTGGGGATTTGTTTTGGTCCTGCTGCTCTTCTGCTTTTGGTGGCTGAATGCCAGGCGGACCATGAGGGCCTCCAGAATCTTTGATTTAGGGGCCTTACTGATCAGTTTGTTTTTTGGGATTGTGGTAGCACAGCAACAACAGGAGCAACGAGCGATGCAACCCAAGCTGCCACCTCTTGTCCATATAAGAGGCGTTCTGGGGCTTGTGGTCTCAGACACGATCACTAAGGCAAGTGGGATTACCATGACGTTACGACTTTTAGCAGTCGAGCAAGCAGATCCTGCTCATAATCCTCATTGGCAGCACCTAGATACCGCGGTTTTGGTTCAGGCTACTGTACAACGACCGAAACTCAGAGACAATATTGGGTTCGGATATGGTGATACTGTTCTGATCAGAGCACCTATAAGGAAGGTAACTACTGGGATGTTACCCAATATCAGCATTGGAGGTTTTGATTATGGGAAATACCTTCAGGTGCAAGGTGTTTATTATCAAACAAAGGTTGAAGATGGGCAATATCAGGTACTTGTTGGGCACCCCGTATGGTACCAAATACGTGCTCACCTGCTCCGGGCTCGTGCTTGGTTACAAAAAGGGATCCTGACCCAATTGCCTGCTGGCAATGCACGTGGCCTAGTTTTAGGTCTAGCCTTGGGGCTTCGTCAAGGCATTGATAAGGCCGCAGCCGATGACTTTTCGGTTACGGGTACTGCTCATGTCTTGTCAGTGTCGGGGATGCATACCATGGTTTTCTTTAATGTCCTTTCGGGCATTGCTCTACTCATCGGAGGTAGCAATAAACGGCATAGGGGCTTTTGGGTCTGGGGTTGTATTGTGGTCTTATGGCTCTATGTCGTTATATCGGGCCTTTCGCCAGCTGCCGTCCGAGCTGTAGCGATGACAACGGTGATGTTGGTCGGCCAGTCCATCAGTCGGCAAACCAATATGCTCAATAGCCTCGGTTTGGCCGTTTGGGTCATGTTGATGACCGATCCTAGCCTCATTACGCAGCCGAGTTTCCAGCTTAGTGTTGCAGGATGTGTGGGGCTCGCAACTTTAGGGCAAACATGGTCCGCCTATTGGCGCCCTGACCACCTATTACTTAGACTGGCTTGGGAGACAGGTGCCATCACTTTGGCGGCCACTATTTTAACCCTGCCGATCAGTATTTACCACTTTGGGCAGGTGCCACTCCTTTTCTTACCCGCTAACATTCTTGTCGGCGGGCTTTCTTCAGTCCTGACCGTCCTAAGTATTGCACTTTCGGTCATGGGCCAATTGCCAGTTTTGGGTTGGGTTTTGGCCCAGGTATCCATTGTAATTGCTAGCGTAATTTTATGGCTGGTGGATACCTTGGCCTTTGTACCGATTGCATCCTTAAAAGTTCGAGTAGGGGATATGACCCTAACTGCAATCCTTGGTTTAGGTGTCTTTGTTTTGTTTCAGTGGTGGTGGCATCGGCAACGATGGGCTGGTTATGTCTTGCTAAC
>CANHWS010000118.1 GCA_947464365.1 Cytophagaceae bacterium
ATCTCTGACAGATACTCCACTAGCCAGTGCCCTATTGAGCACGGACGACAAACGCGAGGCAAGCAACAAACGCCACCCTATTGGGCGCTTTGGCACAGCTGATGATGTTGCGCAGGCAGCACTTTGGCTACTAGGCCCTCATAGCACATGGGTAACAGGTCAAGTCATGGGAGTGGATGGTGGCATGGGTAGTCTTAAATAGATTACCAGAAGCCATTATCTAGCCAGAAACCACAGAAACATAAAGCCCTTCGTCAGAATGATATTGACGAAGGGCTTTATTGTTTTGAGAAGAATGTAACTTAGGCCTACTTGGCAGTTGCCTTTGCTGTTACCTTTTTGACAGCTGGTTTGCCTTTAGCCGCTTTTACTTTGGCAGGTGCAGGATCAACCGTGTTGGCTGGCGCTGCTGGAGCGATTGTTGGCAGCGGGACGCTAGTCGGTGGTGCTACCACTGGGTCCATACGCTCGACAAGTTTCATCTCATCGACTAGGTGTTTGGCACCCGCATACTTGTCGATGATAAACAGGGTATAACGAATGTCAACGCTGATTGTACGTTGGAACTCAGGCTCGAAAGCAATATCGCCACTCATAGCCTCCCAGTTGCCGTCATAAGCCGTACCGATTAGGTCACCATGAGCATTGATGACAGGGCTACCGCTATTGCCACCTGTAATGTCGTTATTGCTGATGAACGAACATGGCAGTTTGCCATTCTGACCATAACGGCCATAGTCCTTCTTCTGATACAAAGCCTTCAATTTAGCTGGCACAATGAACTCCTCGTTCGTAGGGTCTTCTTTTTCCATCACACCGTCTAAGGTGGTGAGGTAGTCATACTTGACGCCATCCTTGGGTTCGTAGGCCAAAACCTGGCCGTAGGTCATCCGCATTGTGCTGTTGGCATTAGGATAGAACTTGCGGTTTTGGTCGCGTAACATGGTGCCAGCGACATACAGCCTGTTGGCCCTGTCAAGGTTGGCTTGGGCGGCAGCGACAGGTTTGGTGACTTTTTCGGTGTAGGTCATTAGGATGTCATTTGCAACCTGAACCAATGGATCTTGCAGTATCTTTTTGGCATCTCCCTTCTTGAGGGCTTCCATAGCCTTTTCCTTGGTCGTGAAACTTGATTTCTTGAACACCTCAGCTACGTACTTGTCCACATCACCCTTATACTTGGTCTTAATAGTAGTGATCACAGCTGGCCATTGATCCTCGGCAACAAACTCTTGGTATGCCTTGAGGTGGAGGGCAAATAGCTTTTCTTCTGTCGGAAGGTTAGACTCCTTAAACATCTCTTCGAGGTTAGACTCGAGGGACTTTTTGTTCTTCTCGACATCTTCGGCCTTAGCATCTGCGGCAGATGCTGCTGTTGCCCAACGGTACGTCATGACCCCAATTGGGAAGGAAGCAGGACCGTTGCTAGCCCACTCGGAATAAACCATACGAGCTGCTTGGTATTTCCGGATGGCATCATAGCCTGCTGCAAGGTCTGTCAAGACGCTGCCATATTCCGTTTGGCGACCACCTTCTGCTTTGACCCAAACATCAAATGCTTTCTCCTCATCACGTTTTTTGTCAACGACCTTTAGGCGCTTAAGCCCTGCAGACTGGCCGATAAAGTACTTCCAGTAATTGCTGATCTGGGCATACTTAGAGGCATACATGATCCTGATGGATGGTGTGACATCCATGTCCTTTTTCATGAGGGCCAGTTTGCGCTCCCGGATACTGATACGGGTTGGGTGGCTGATACTAAGATCAAGCGCCACACCCCAACTTGTGAGGTAGCGATTGGTACGGCCTGGGTATCCAAAGATCATCGTGAAGTCTCCTTCCTTGACGCCATTGAGCGATATAGGGAGGTAATGACGTGGCTTGAGTGGCACGTTGTCCGGGCTATACTTGGCTGGTTTGCCATCTGGGCCCATATAGACACGGAACATGCTGAAGTCGCCAGTGTGACGTGGCCACATCCAGTTATCGGTATCGCCACCATATTTGCCGACACTGCTAGGTGGTGCACCTACCAAACGGACGTCTTCAAACACTTGGTTGACGAACAAGAAGTATTGATTACCGTCAAAAAACGGCCTAACGGCGGCCTTGTAGCCAAAGCTGGCCTCTTGTTGCTCGACTTTGGCCTCGATGGCCTTCATGGCAGCGCTGATGGCTGCTTTACGCTCCGCCTCACCCATACCTGGGTTAACTTTGCTCAATACCTCAGTCGTGACGTCTTCCATCCGAACCAAGAAAGTGACGAACAAACCTGGGTTTGCTTTCTCTTCCTTCTTGTTCATTGCCCAGAAACCGTCAGTCAGATAGTCATGCTCAACGCTGCTATGCTGCTGGATGGACTCATAACCGCAATGGTGATTGGTTAAAAGCAAACCCTCGGGGCTGATGATTTCGCCTGTGCAGAAGCCACCAAGTGACACAATAGCATCCTTGATACTGTGGTTGTTGATGCTATACAGTTCGTCAGCAGTGAGCTTGAGGCCCTTTTTCTGCATATCCTCGTGGTTGAGCCGTTTTATAAAAAGCGGCAACCACATACCTTCGTCAGGGCTGCTAGCTTGGGCTGATGGGAGGGCGAACTGGCTGGTGACTAGTAAAGTGGCTGCAGCTAGGCGTTTCCAGCTGAAAACCTTACTGAGGGATCTGGTGAGTGTGTGGGCCATGTGGCTTTTACGAATTGGGGGGATTGAGGTGGTAAGAATAGGTAAGGCTAGGATGTGGGTAAGCAAGGAAATCCTTATACCAGTGGAAATTATTTACAGATTGGATTTACCAGTCTGGGTAAACTTATATAGGATCCTGAGGCTTAGTTGTGCTTGCCAAGACGACTATTGGGATCAGACTTGCGGGCGCCGAGTCTGTCACGATAGATGATAGCAAAGAGGGCCTTGATGATCTTGCGGGCGTTAACCCAAGTCATTAACAAGATTATAAATATCCCAAAGTAGGCCAATTCAATGATCCCGGTTTCGGTCTCCGTGATGAACAAGAGGCCGATAACCAAGCCGATGAATAACAGCAAATAGCCGAAAACCATCGTTAATATCTGTTGTCGTGTCATGTATTGTTTGGTGCTGGTTTTGGCAGTATGATGCCTAAGGTAACAAAAGGCAAGGCGATGTTACCAAAAAATAACATCGCCTTGCCAACATATTTTAACATAGATAAGCGTCAACTAGCCCGAACATGCCTCGCAAGCATCTGGATTGTCCAAAGAACATACCATATCTGCGGTATTTTGTTCCGTACTGCTCAGGACCGGAATCAGCTCTTGAGTCGCTTGTTTTTCGACTGTGAACTGGATTGGATCAGCAGCAGCTTGGGAACGGAGGTAGTACATGCCTGTCTTAAGTCCTTTGCGCCAAGCATAGAAGTGCATACTGGTCAGTTTACCATAGTTAGGTTCGCCGATATGGATGTTTAGTGACTGACTTTGACAGATGTAGGCACCACGGTCGGCAGCCATATCGATGATTGCCTTCTGGGATATTTCCCAAACCGTACGATATAGATCCTTTATGTGCTGAGGGATGGCCGGGATTGACTGGATTGACCCTTTGGCACGGATAAGATCCGTTTTCATTTGGTCGTTCCAGAGTCCAAGCTCAACTAGGTCTTTGAGTAGGTGGCGATTGACAACAGTGAACTCGCCAGACAGCACACGGCGATTGTAAATGTTGCTGGTGTATGGCTCGAAACACTCGTTGTTACCCAGGATCTGGCTAGTGCTTGCGGTTGGCATTGGTGCGACAAGCAAGGAGTTACGTACACCAACCTTTTTGACCTTTTGTTTAAGACTATCCCAGTCCCAACGACCACTGTTTGGCGTTATGCCCCACATGTCAAACTGGAAGATTCCTTTGGATACAGGCGATCCCGGGAAGGTTTCGTAAGGTCCTTGTTTTTCCGCCAGCTCCATTGAGGCTTCCATCGCTGCGAAGTAGATGGTCTCGAAGATATCCTTATTCAAGCCACGGGCTTCTGGGCTATCAAAAGGCATCCTGAGTTTGATGAACGCATCAGCTAGTCCTTGCACACCAAGGCCGATAGGTCTGTGGCGGGTGTTGCTGCGGCGTGCTTCCTCGATAGGATAATAGTTGATGTCAATGATCCTGTTCAGGTTCTTGGTCGCAACCTTCGTAACCCTGTATAGATGATCATGATCGAACTTGCCGTTCTGGATGAACTTTGGCAAGGCCAAAGAGGCTAGGTTACATACCGCAACCTCGTTCTCATCTGTGTACTCGATAATCTCGGTACAAAGGTTACTGCTCTTGATCGTGCCCAGATTTTTCTGGTTGCTTTTGCGGTTGGCTGCATCCTTATAGAGCATGTAAGGGGTTCCAGTCTCCGTTTGCGACTCGATGACTTTATACCACAGATCTTGTGCCTTAATGACCTTACGAGCACGACCCTCACGCTCATAACGCTCATACAACTTCACGAACTCTTCGCCATGGCAATCTGCTAGGCCTGGCGCCTCGTGCGGGCAGAAGAGGGACCAAGTTTCGTTAGCCTCGACACGCTCCATGAAGAGATCAGGGATCCAGAGGGCATAGAACAAGTCACGGGCACGGAGTTCTTCTTTGCCGTGGTTCTTGCGTAGGTCCAGGAACTCATTGATGTCAGCATGCCAGGGCTCGATGTAAATAGCAAAGGCACCTTTGCGTTTGCCACCACCTTGGTCCACATAGCGGGCTGTATCGTTGAACACACGCAACATCGGGATGATACCGTTGCTAGCTCCATTGGTCCCTTTGATGTAGGAGCCAGTGGCGCGGATGTTATGTATAGATAGGCCGATACCACCTGCACTTTGGGAAATCTTGGCGCACTGCTTAAGTGTGTCATAAATCCCGTCGATGCTATCGCTCTTCATCGTGAGCAAGAAGCAAGATGAAAGCTGTGGTTTTGGCGTGCCCGCGTTAAACAGGGTTGGTGTGGCATGCGTAAACCACCGCTCCGACATCAAGTTGTAGGTTTCGATAGCAGCCTCAAGGTCATTGGTATGGATACCGATCGAAACCCGCATGATCATGTGTTGCGGACGCTCGATGACCCTGCCCTCTGTTTTGAGGAGATAACTACGCTCAAGGGTTTTGAATCCGAAGTAGTCGTAGCCGAAGTCACGGTCATATATAATGGAGCTGTCTAGCAAGGCAGCATTCTTCTTGACTACATCATAGACCTCTTTGCTAATGAGAGATGCGTTTTCGCCAGTTTTCGGGTCAACGTAGCTATAGAGGCGCTTGATTGTATTACTAAAGGACTTGCTAGTCTCTTTGTGCAGGTTGCTAACTGCAATCCGGGCAGCTAGGATGGCATAGTCGGGGTGTTTGGTCGCAAGGCTAGCCGAAAGCTCTGCAGCATAGTTGTCCAGGTCGGTGGTGGTGATACCGTCTGTCATGCCCTCAACAACCTTCTTAGCTACCTCAATCGGATCGACGAAGCGCATCTCAAGACCGTAGCACAGCTTCTCGATCCGTGCGGTGATCTTGTCAAATTTGACGCTTTCGCGCCGGCCATCTCTCTTTATTACGTACATGGTGATTTTTCTGTGAACTGCGTAGAAAACTCCGTTAAATCTTAGTTGCGCCCCTTTCTGGACGCTCCATTTTACCTGAATTGTGCCTTTGGCTAATCCCTAATACCATTTGAGAAGTTTAGGGTAAGCCGACTGATCAAGAACCTGTCATCCAGCACGATCCGAAAGTTGGCAATAACTGATTTTGGATACAAGTAGGTCCATCCTTTGTTTTTCTGGAAGGGAGTAAAAAAACTTCTAGTAATGGTGGAGGTAATGTTACCTATATTTTTCATAATCAGTAAGTAAACTTATTTACTATAAGTGCAAAATTATTTTTGCACACCCCCAAAATACTTAACCTATTACCCAAGTCTACCATATCAGGGCAGACCCAAAGTCGTTGGAAATAAAACCGTCAAAACTGACGACTAGTACCCTACCCTATTGGCAATGGAAATCAAGATTTTGACAATCTGGTACGCCATTTATCCCAAAAAAGATGCCAGCCATCAACAATGCACCTACTTTCGGCCTTATTGACGTATTTTGGCCCTGTTTACCTGACATTACATCTAGTCAACCTCATTTTTCAGTAAAAACTTGACCGTGAAACAAACAAAAACAAGCTCCCTAGCCGTGCGTCTACCACTCCTGATTGGCCTCACACTAGCCGGTGGTATTTTCCTCGGAGCAAAAGTCTTCAGTACCACAGAAGCAAACAGCAAAGACGACCTCAATAAAAACTTGATCAAGATGCAAGAGGTCTTGTTCCATATCCAGAATGATTATGTTGATACCGTCAACATCAACCGGTTGACAGATGAGGCCATCACGAAGGTGCTTGAAAACCTCGACCCGCATTCTGTTTATATCCCAACCAAAGAGGTCGAGCTTGCCAATACACAACTCGAGGGTGACTTTGATGGCATCGGTGTTGAGTTCTTGATTGTCCGCGATACGATTGAGGTCGTGACGCCCCTATCTGGCGGACCTAGCGAAGCTGTCGGTGTGCATGCAGGGGACAAAATCGTGAAGGTAGATGGCAAGTCGGTAGCTGGCATTGGTATAACCAATCGCGAGGTTTTCAGCAAACTGCGTGGCCCACGTAATACTAAGGTAGTTGTGACAATGAAACGTCGTGGCGAAACGAAACCAATCGACTTCACTATCACCCGTGGCAAAATACCGACCCACAGCATGGATGTAGCTTATATGGTTGACAAAACGACTGGCTACATCAAGATCAACCGCTTTTCGGCAACGACGTATGACGAGTTTTCGGCAGGATTAAGCAAGCTTACCGGCCTAGGTGCCAAACGACTCGTTCTGGATCTAAGAGGTAATCCTGGTGGCTATATGGACCGTGCTACCCGCATGGCAGATGACTTCTTGTCAGATGGCCGCATGATTGTTTATACCAAAAGCAAAGATCCAGTTCGGTTCAACCAAGAGATCACCAGCACACCTGGCGGCAAGTTCGAGAAAGGAAATGTTGTGGTCCTGATTGACGAAGGCTCAGCCTCCGCATCGGAGATCGTTTCGGGAGCCTTGCAGGACAATGACCGTGCCCTTGTTGTTGGCCGACGTAGCTTTGGCAAAGGACTGGTCCAGATGCCTTTCAAACTCAGCGACCGTAGCGAGCTCAGGCTAACAATCTCTAGGTATTACACTCCAGCGGGCCGTAGCATCCAGAAGTCTTATGAAAAAGGTGCTAAGGACTATGAGATGGACTTTGAAAAACGCTACAAAGGCGGCGAGCTCTTCAATGCGGATAGCATCAAGTTTAATAATGCCCTCAAATTCAAGACTATATCTGGCCGCACTGTATATGGTGGTGGAGGTATTATGCCTGATATTTTTGTACCCCTCGACACCAATATCGCCTATCGGTACATGAACGAGCTAAGCAACAAATTTGTCATCCGGGAGTATGCTCTTGACTATGCCGAAGGACATAAGGCCGAGCTACAACAGGCCGGACGCGAAGCTTTCGTGAACAACTTTGTCGTCACAGAGGACATGATGAAAACAGTCATAGCCAACGGCGAGAAACAAGGGGTCAAGTACAATGACGCCTCCTACAAAAAAGCTGGTAAGAATATCCGCAACCTAGTCAAGGCTTTCATTGGTCGAAGCATTTGGAAAGAAGATGGCTTCTTCCCGGTTCTGAACCAACAAGATGAGGTCTTCATGACGGGTTATGGTCTGTTCAAGAAAGCTGCCGAAATCGAGGCACAAGGCCAAAAGGTAAAGTCGGCCTCTATCCGCTAGGAGCATCATGACCAAGGGCAAATACAGCCCTCAGGCTGGTTGCCCACCATGTACAATAATCTATCCGACCAAGGGCCTACCAGACAACTGATAGGCCTTTGGTTTTTTTGGCTGAGTGATGATCGCATTCTGTATTTTTGGGCGACCATTGACGCTTATCGACCAATAACCATCCGATGGCCATTGCACCCAGATGGTTTGGTACTACCTCCCGAGTTTGCCTCATAAAATTGGCGTCTACGGAAGTCCTAGATCATTAGCCCGAACTTACACCAAACACTAAACGACCCGATGCCCTTCTACCAACGCCGCGGCCAAGTCCCCCCTAAACGTCACACCCAGTTTCGTCAGCCAGATGGCTCTCTCTATAAGGAGGAGTTGGTGAGCTCTCTTGGGTTTAGCGGGATATACTCCTTGTTGTATCATAAGTATATGCCGACCCAAATCACCCGTGTGGGAGGTCGCAAGCCGGTAAGTGTAACCGATGCCAACATTGGTCTGCAACCAATCCATCTCAAAACCTCGGTAGCTGGCACAACTGGTGACGACATCATTGATAGCCGTGTGCCGATGTTGTTTAATAACGACTGTGTGTTGTACATCAGCAACCCAACGGCACGGTCGATGGACTATTATTACAAAAATGGAGAGGCGGACGAGGTCCTGTTTGTGCAAGAAGGTTCGGGCAGTTTGTATTCGCAGTTTGGCAAGCTAGATTTCGGACCAGGTGACTATGTCGTAATCCCTCGTACCGTGATCTATCGGCTAGCCTTTACCGATGGCCCAGTCAGGCTATTGGTCATTGAGTGTTTCGGACCTGTCGAAACCGTCAAGCGCTACCGCAATGAAGCTGGCCAGCTGGAAGAGCACAGCCCATACTGCGAGCGTGACATCCGGACACCAGACGAGTTGGTGCTAGAGGATGACCGAGCGCAGGAATGGGAAATCAAGGTCAAGAAGGATGGCTACCTCAATAGTTTCTTCTATAAACACTCGCCGTTAGATGTCGTTGGCTGGGATGGGTATTTATTTCCTTATGCCTTCAGCATCCGGGATTTTGAGCCGATCACTGGGCGCTTACACTTGCCTCCACCTATCCACCAGACCTTTCAGGCGCCTAACTTGGTGATCTGTTCGTTTGTGCCACGCTTGTTTGACTACCATCCGCTTTCGATCCCTGCGCCTTATAACCACAGCAACATCGACAGCGACGAAGTGTTATATTACGTCGAAGGGAATTTCATGAGCCGAAAAGGTATTGATGTTGGCTCCTTCACGCTCCATCCGGGGGGGCTACCTCACGGACCTCACCCAGGTACTGTCGAGGCCTCGATAGGCGCCAAGGAAACCCATGAGCTAGCTGTGATGGTCGATACTTTCAAACCTTTGAAAGTAGCCGCTGAGGCCTTGCCTTGGCTGGACCCAAACTATGCAATGAGCTGGAACCATTAGTGAGACACTTGATCGGTCCAGAATTGGCAAATCAGCAAAAAACAAACTCGTTACTGAGATGTCCTCCTGTTTTGACGTGTAATCGGGGTTACTTGTGCCTGATTGTTCGGTTTTGATGCCACATCCTTAGGATTTCTTCTTATTCTGGATAGTTTTGTCCCATTGGAAAATCATCTTGATGGTTATTCCAACGGTTGGGTTTGGTTTTCGGTCTTCTGGATACCACATCAAGGCCGATACTAAACCATAATCACCTGAGCAGTCCATTTATACCCTAAGGACAAGCATCATTAGTCAAGCTGCCTGTTGGGTAAACCAGCATTTCTTGAACGTACACCATGCGATTAACTTTACGTAAAATCCTGCCAACGACCATAATGGTTAGTGCACTTGCTTTATCATCAAGGTTGGTCTTTGGTCAGCAGGCCAACGTCCCCCAACCAAGTGGACACTTGCCTAGTTGTGGCACCAGTATGATGGTTGAGCGGTCATTGGCCGAAAAT